>JADFWF010000105.1 GCA_015222965.1 Pseudomonadota bacterium
TTTTTATTCCGAACTCAAAATACTACCAAAACAAAAGCGAACCTGATGGTGTTTTTGCGGCCAAGCATCTTGCGTGATTCCAAAGATGCGGCTTTTGTTACCAATGAAAAATATAATCATCTGCGCGGTGTAGAGAGCGGTGCATATAATCAGGAAGATGGCAGTTTTGGTCTGTTAGATGATGCTGCGCCAAGATTGCCGCCGATGGAAGAGATCGATCGTTCCAAACAGACGACTGAAAAATCCCAGGTAAACCTTGAATCGGCCGACAGTGAAGACTGGGACGATGAAGATGATGGTTTCCTCTAATCTCGATGTGGCTGCTGATCTAACGACTGGCGAAGATCTGCAGGATGTTTTTGAAGAAGCGCCGTTAACGGCGCTGATTCTTCCCTATGCGTTTGCCAAACGTCATGGTGTATTGATCGGGCAGATCGAAAAAGATACTGTAAATATATTGCATCATGGCTCACCGGACCCTATCGTCCTCGCTGAAGTCAGTCGCATCACGCGGCGAAAAATTTCATTAAATCCCACGACTGAAGAACAGTTTGCTGCCTTGCTGGCGCAGACGTATGAGCAGGCCAGTGACCAGGCGATGGCGATGATGGAAGGTGTCGGTGAAGAGCTGGATCTGGATGAGCTGGCAGAAACACTGGAGCCTGAAGATCTTATGGAGTCGGACGATGATGCGCCGATTATCCGTCTGATCAATGCACTGTTAAGCGAAGCGATTAAAGTTAATGCTTCGGACGTACACGTCGAGCCGTTCGAGAATCATCTACGCGTGCGTTTTCGTGTCGATGGCATGTTGCGGGAAATCTTGCAGCCGCCAGGCAACATCGCGCCGCTGGTAATCTCACGTATAAAAGTCATGGCGAAACTGGATATCGCTGAAAAACGTCTGCCGCAGGATGGCCGTATCTCATTACGCGTTGCTGGCCGTGGCGTCGATGTGCGTGTTTCTACTTTACCGTCTGGTCATGGTGAGCGCGTGGTCATGCGTTTGCTCGATAAACAGGCGGGGCGTCTGGATCTTGAAGAACTGGGCATGTCTAAAAAGATACATGACAGCTTTAATAACATGTTGCACAAGCCGCATGGCATTATCCTGGTTACCGGGCCGACCGGTTCTGGTAAAACCACGACCCTGTACGCCGGTTTAAGTATTCTCAATGTTAAATCGAGAAATATTTTAACGGTCGAAGATCCGATCGAATATTACATCGATGGCATCGGTCAGACGCAGGTCAATGCAAAAGTTGATATGACGTTCGCGCGTGGCCTGCGATCTATCTTACGTCAGGATCCTGATGTAGTGATGATAGGCGAGATCCGTGACCTTGAAACTGCATCGATAGCAGTGCAGGCAAGTTTGACCGGTCACCTGGTGTTATCAACTCTGCATACAAACAGCGCTATAGGGGCCATAACACGATTACGTGATATGGGTGTTGAGCCTTTTTTACTGGCGTCGAGTTTGATCGGTGTGATGGCGCAGCGTCTGGTTAGGGATCTTTGTCCGCACTGTAAAAAACCGCATACCATCACAGAGAAAGAGCGTGAATGGCTAGGCATGGAACAGGATGATAATACGATAATCTATAGTCCTAAAGGCTGTGCTGAGTGTAATCACTTAGGTTATAGCGGGCGTAGCGGTCTGTACGAATTTGTTCCGATTGATCATCACTTGCATAATATGATCCATGAAGGTGAAGGTGAGCAGGCGATGGAAGATTACGCACGTACGATAACACCAAGCCTCAGTCAGGACGGCAAACGAATGATTTTGAAGGGTAAGACATCGCTGGAAGAAGTGCTACGCGTTAGTCGTGATGACTAACGCAATGAATAGTGAATAATGAATAATGAATAATGAAAAGATTAGAAACGTACTAGCAAGGGTAAAAGCTGCGCTTTTCATTATTCATTATTCATTATTCACTATTCATTGAGCTGTCGCCCATGGCCGCATTCGACTACATTGCGCTTGACGCAAAAGGTAAAGAAAAGAAAGGTGTTGTAGAAGGAGATACAGCTCGCCAGGTTCGCCAGTTGCTGCGTGACAAAGGACTGATGACGCTTGAGATAACTGAGAGCCGTAAAAAAGCCCAGGCTAGTGACAGCAAAGCAAAAAATGTCCCGCAATTCTTGCAGCGTGGTATCAGTTCTACCGAGTTGGCACTGCTGACCAGGCAGCTGGCAACTCTGATCCAGGCGGCACTACCTCTTGATGAAACACTTTCCGCTGTGGCTAACCAGACCGATAAACCCCGAATAAAAAGTATGCTTTACGCGATTCGCTCACGCGTACTGGAAGGTCATTCTCTAGCTGTGGGACTTGGTGATTACCCGAAAGTTTTTCCTGAACTGTATCGTGCAACCGTCGATGCCGGTGAGCAGTCAGGTCATCTTGACACGGTGCTGGAACGGCTGGCTGATTACACGGAAAGCCGTCAGGAGATTCAGGGCAAGGTGCGGCAGGCGTTAATCTATCCGGCTTTTTTGTCGATGTTTGCTATCGCTATCGTCGTTTTCATGATGACAAGTATCGTGCCGCAGGTGGTTTCCGTATTTGAGGATACCGGCCAGGATCTGCCGGGTCTGACTATTTCATTAATAGCGATGAGTGATTTTGTTGTTGATTACGGCATGTTTATGTTTGTGGTGATCATCGCTGCATTTGTCGGTTTTCAGGTGCTGCTGACAAAGCCGGCATTCGTCATGAAGTACCATATGTTTTTGTTTCGCCTGCCGATTATCCAGCGGCTGGTACGCGGTTTGAATGCGGCGTTGTTCACCCGTACTTTCAGTATTCTTACCGGTAGTGGCGTGACGGTTTTGGAGGCGATGAAGATTTCAGCAAAAGTTGTGGCAAATCTGCCGATGAGGGAAGCTATCCTGAAGGCGACGGACAGAGTACGTGAAGGCAGCGGTATTAAAAATGCGCTGGAGCACAGTAAGTTGTTTCCGCCGATGACCTTGCAGCTGATCGCCAGTGGCGAAAACAGTGGTAAGTTAGAAGAGATGTTAGAGCGTGCCTCAGTACAACTGGAGCGTGAGCAGGTTACCTTGATCGCTTATATCGTTGGTATACTGGAACCGGTGATTATTTTAACCATGGGCTTAATGGTGTTGATGATCGTGCTGGGTATCTTGCTGCCGATATTTGATTTGAACTCGCTAGTGAAGTAAAAGCTTTTTTTCACCGCAGAGACGCTGAGGCGCAGAGAAGAACATTAAGAATTTATTGTTAGACGCGCAAGTAACGTAGGTCGGGCAATGCCCGACGGGTCACGACCAATTGATGTACAGCGACGGTGGGCGATGCCCACTCTACAAAAAATTACAAACTTTTCTCTGTGCCTCTGCGATTCAAGTTTTTTAAGTTAGAGTTTTAAAGCATCTGAAACAGCGATAGCACCAGTCGTTTGATAAACATCAATCCGATCAGCGCGACCAGTGTGGATAAATCAATTCCACCCATCGGTGGCATATATTTTTTAATCGGTTTTAGTACCGGAAAGGTCAGGTTGCGCAGCAGGCTGCTCACCGGGTGGTAGGGGTCAGGGTTTACCCAGCTAAGTATTGCCTGCACGAATAAGGCAATAATAAAGATATCAAAAGTCAGTGATATTAAATCATAGACAGCTTTGATCAGTAGCAGCTGGCCATTAAATTGAGCGCCGGCGATGCTGAGGATGAGCACCAGTTTTATAATGATTAACATCAGCACCAGTACCAATGTGGCAGTGTCTATTTTTTTGATGCTTGGGATAAAACGTCGAGCGACACTGACTAATGGCTGAGTCGCTTTGACCACAAATTGAGAGATAGGGTTATAAAAGTCGGCACCGACCTGCTGCAGTAAAAAACGCAGTAACATGATGGCGATATAGATACTGAAAAGGGTTTCGATCAAAAAGATAAATGGGTTTTCCTGGCTCATCTGTATAACCTGTATATGTCTGTAGTTTTGTTCATGTTATTTTTTTATTCAGAACCAAGTTCTTCCGCGAGTGAAATAGAGCGGTCATTGGCCGCCTTCAGTGCATCCGAAACAATCTTTTGATAATCTGCCGACTGAAAACTTAAGATCGCCTGCTCTGTGGTGCCGCCTTTGGAGGTCACCATCTTACGCAGCTCAGCGGGTGAAACGTCATTTTCGGTAGCCATGCGCGCTGCGCCTAATGCGGTCTGTAACACTAACTGTTGTGCTACATCCTTTGTTAATCCGAGTTCTTCTCCCGCTCGTTGCATGGCCTCCATCATCAGGAAGAAATATGCTGGTCCACTGCCGGAAACTGCGGTGACAGCGTTTATCTGTTGTTCACTATCAACCCAGATAACAATGCCGACCGCTTTCATGATTTCTTCGGCCAGCTTTTTTTGCTGATTGCTAACGGCATCGTTGGCAAACAGGCCGGAAGCCCCGCATTGGAGTAGCGCCGGTGTGTTTGGCATGCAGCGAACGATAGACTGGCCACCGTTAAGCCAGTTATCTATGTCTGTACTTTTGATGCCTGCGGCGATAGAGATGAATAAACAGTTATTCTTTTGTTCGGTATCAAGCTGCTGGCATACCTGTTTTAATAACTGTGGTTTGACGGCCAGCACGATAACATCGCAGGATAAGGTGGTTTTGTTATCAGCAGTAGTAGTGATGTCGAATTGTTCTTGCAGTGCCTGACGCCGACTTTCATCAGGTTCTGCAACGGTTATGTCCGATGCGGATGTCCCCGCACTGATCAATCCGCCGATAAGGCTGATTGCCATATTGCCGCCGCCAATAAATCCTATCGTCGCCATCGTTTGTTCACATTCTAGTTATTAATTATCGCGAAGATTTTACCATACTCGATGGATTTTCCCTGAATTGAACAGCCAGGGCAACTCCGGGTAAAAATATTGTTGTAATTATGACGGAATGCAGAAAGTAGGCGGTTTTTTAGCTATAAATAGGGGAGTCAAAATAAGAAATAGATACATATTATCAGGGGAATTTGATGGATATCGCTCAGTTACTGGCTTTTAGCGTAAAAAATGGGGCATCGGACTTACACTTGTCAGCGGGTTTACCACCGATGATTCGTGTTGATGGTGATGTGCGCCGCATTAACGTTGACCCCATGGACCATGAACATGTCCATGGCATGGTGTATGACATCATGAACGACAAGCAGCGCAAGACCTATGAGGAATACTGGGAGACTGACTTTTCGTTTGAGATTCCCGGACTGGCGCGTTTTCGTGTTAACGCGTTTAACCATAACCGCGGTGCTGGTGCAGTATTTCGTACTATTCCGTCAAAAATTCTGACCCTGGAAGAACTAGGCGCACCGAAGATCTTCGAAGAAATTTCTGATACCCCGCGCGGCATCGTGCTGGTGACCGGTCCGACTGGTTCCGGTAAATCTACAACGCTTGCCGGTATGGTGAACTATGTTAACGAAAATCACTATGGCCATATCCTTACTATCGAAGACCCCATCGAATTCGTACATGAGAGTAAAAAATCACTGATCAACCAGCGTGAGGTGCATCGCGATACCCTGGGCTTTAGTGAAGCCCTGCGTTCTGCACTGCGTGAAGACCCGGACGTGATCCTGGTCGGCGAGATGCGTGACCTCGAGACTATCCGTCTTGCGCTGTCAGCTGCAGAAACCGGCCACCTTGTTTTTGGAACACTGCATACCAGTTCTGCTGCAAAAACTGTAGACCGTATCGTCGATGTGTTCCCGGCTGCTGAAAAAGAGATGGTGCGTGCCATGATGTCTGAATCATTGCGCTCTGTAATCTCACAGACCCTGTTGAAGAAAATCGGTGGTGGTCGTATCGCTGCCCATGAGATCATGATCGGTACTTCTGCTATCAAGAACCTGATCCGTGAAAATAAAGTCGCGCAGATGTTTTCTGCGATTCAGACCGGTCAGTCTATCGGTATGCAGACACTGGATCAGAACCTGCAGGAACTATTGGCAAAAGGTTTAATCAGTAAGGAAGAGGCGCGTAAGAAAGCGGCTAATAAAGATGTTTTTTAGCACGATGCGCATTAATCAACAATAAACAAAAGACATGAGGTGATCTAAGTGGATCGCGAAAAGGCAATAAAATATATGCATGACCTGCTGCGCATGATGGTGCAGAAGGACGGCTCGGACCTGTTCATCACTGCGGGTGCAGTACCATCGATGAAAGTGGATGGTGACATGAAACCGATATCAAACCAGTCATTAAGTCCACAGCACACACAGGTGCTGGTAAGCGCAATCATGAATGATAAGCAGCGCGCGGAATTTGAAGAGACTCAGGAATGTAACTTTGCGATAAGTTTGCCGGGTGTCTCTCGCTTTCGTGTAAATGCTTTTACTCAGCGTGGCTCAGTTGGCGTCGTGTTGCGTGTGATCCGTTCTGAGATTCCCCAGTTTGAAGATTTGAACCTGCCCCCCATATTAAAAGACATCTCGCTGACCAAACGTGGCCTGGTGATCTTTGTCGGTGCTACCGGTTCAGGTAAGTCGACTTCACTGGCGGCGATGGTTGGTTACCGTAACCAGAATAGCTATGGTCACATCATCACTATCGAAGATCCGATCGAATTTGTTCACAACCACAAAAACTGTATCGTTACCCAACGTGAAGTGGGTGTTGATACTGACTCCTATGAAATCGCCCTGAAAAATACTTTGCGTCAGGCGCCGGATGTCATTCTCATCGGTGAGATCCGCGACCGTGAGACCATGGAACATGCCATCGCTTTTGCTGAAACCGGTCACCTGTGTTTATCGACTCTGCACGCCAACAGTACCAACCAGGCACTGGACCGCATCATCAACTTTTTCCCGGAGGATCGCAGGCAGCAGTTGCTGATGGATCTGTCATTAAACCTGAAGAGCCTGGTCTCACAGCGTTTGATTCCGACTATCTCGGGTAATGGCCGTATGGCTGCGATCGAGATTATGATCAATTCACCGCTGATGGCGGATCTGATCTTTAAGGGCAATATACATGAGATTAAAATACTGATCTCTAAATCGAATGAACTGGGTATGCAGACTTTTGACCAGGCATTATTTGATCTTTATGAATCTGGTCAGATCAAGTATGAAGATGCTTTGAGGAATGCAGACTCTGTCAATGACCTGCGTCTGAGGATCAAACTGGAGAGTAAGGATTCCAGTAACAATGATCTGATGGAAGGTCTGGAAAATATCTCGATGGAAAATAATGATGATAAGTCACGGATCCGTTGATAGTAACGGACCAATATGTAAAATTAAATACTCCTGGCTTAGATTTTCGGGTTAAGGTGAGGCGTGTCAGGGAAGTCTTATCAGGTAGGATAGACAAATGAATTTACAGCCATATTTGAAATTGATGTCTGAGCAGCAGGCGTCAGACATGTATTTCACCACGGGTGCACCGGTAAGTGTGCGTATCGAAGGTTCGATGCGTCCGGTCGGAAAAAGCATGCTCAATCCGGGTATGACAAAAAAACTGGCCTACGACCTGCTAACGCCGGCGCAGATAAAAGACTTCGAAAAAAACCTGGAGTTAAACCTGGGCGTCTCATATACTGATCTGGGCCGTTTCCGCATCAATATCTATATGCAGCGCGGTGAGGTTTCGATGGTCATCCGCTATATCAGGGCGGATATTCCAACACTGGACAGCCTCGGTTTACCTGAGATATACAAAACCATGATCATGCGCCAGAAAGGCCTGGTGCTCGTTGTCGGCGCGACCGGGATGGGCAAATCCACCTCACTGGCATCGATGCTCGATTACCGCAATATGACTGAAAGCGGTCATATCCTGACTATCGAAGACCCTATCGAATTCATGTTCCGCCATAAAAAATGTATCGTCGGTCAGCGAGAAGTCGGACTTGATACTTTATCGTTTGATAATGCTCTGCGTGAAGCCATGCGCGAAGCGCCGGATGTCATCATGATCGGTGAAGCCAGAGACAGGGAGACCATGGAGTCGGCCTTGCGCTACGCAGATACAGGTCATCTATGCTTGACCACATTGCATGCGACCAATGCAGATCAGACGCTGGACCGATTGTTGAATTTTTTCCCTAGTGATGCGCACAATCAGATATTGATGGATCTGTCGCTAAACCTGAACTGCATATTGGCGCAGCGCCTGGTCAAAACGGAGGACGGCGGCCGTATCGTAGCTGTCGAGGTGTTGGTCAACACGCCGTATATCAGCAAACTTATCCGAGATGGAAACTTCCATGAGATAAAAGAGATCATGGAAAAAGGACATGAGGCTGGAATGAAAACATTTGACCAGTCTTTATTTGAATTATTTAAAGCACGAAAAATTGATCTTAAAGCCGCACTGGCAAATGCCGATTCCAGCAGTGACCTCGAATGGAAAATTAATTTTGGTGGTGGTACCAAAGAGCTGCATGGCAAAGCAGAAAAACATGAAACCTTGCAGTTTCCCAGCAGTCCTGCTGATTTAGACAGTTAGTTTCACTTTACTGTTCACGACTTTTTCTGGCAGGCTGCTTACGGCCAGGAAGAGAAGTTGGCAGTTTGCAGTTGGCAGTCATCAGTTAAAAACAAAAAGACTAAAAACCTGTGTTTTCAGCGGCGCAGACGCTGGGTTTTGCTTTTACTGCCAACTGCAAACTTCTCTTAAGACTCAACAAGAGGCATCTAATCACTAAACAATAAATTGCCGCTTACAATCGTATGCTTGACCTTACCCTGAAAGTTCCAGCCCAGGAACGGTGTGTTTTTACCGTGACTATTGATCAGGTCTGCTGTTAATTGCCAGTCCTCGTCACCATCAAAAATACAGATGTCAGCATTTGCGCCGATGCTTAATGTGCCGGTATCGAGCCCCAGGATATTAGCCGGTGAGTGTGTGATCTTTCTGATTAGGTCGCCAGGTTCCATTTCCGTTTGCTGTGACAGGCGCAGACATAATGGCAGCAAGGTTTCTAATCCGGATATACCCGCCTCAGTACTGGCGAAAGGTGCCTGTTTTGCATCGGTGTTATGTGGCTGATGATCAGAGCAAATGGCATCGATAGTGTTGTTTTTTACTGCAGCGCGTAATGCCTCCTGGTCACGTTGTGTGCGTAATGGTGGTATTACGTGGCAGGTGCTGTTGTAGCTGCTGATGTCCTGTTCGGTTAAATGTAACTGATGTGCACTGACATCTGCGGTTACCGGCAGTTGCTCATTCTTTGCACGGGCTATCATCTCTGCACCTTGTGCACTGGATATACGTCCGAAATGTGCGCTCACGCCGGTCTCTGCAACCAGTTCCAGTGCACGAGTTATGGCGATTGTTTCAGCGGATACAGGGATGCCTTTTAAACCCAGGCGGGTTGCGATCTTTCCTTCATGTGCACATCCGCCATTACTTAACCAGTGTTCATCCGGTTCGATAAAAACACGCATGTCAAAGGTAGCTGCATAGGCGAAGGCGCGTTTAAGAATAAGTGAATTCTCCACCGGCTTGCGGCAGTTGCTTACGCCGATACAACCCGCCTGCTGTAAGGCATGCATCTCACTTAGATGTTCGCCATGCAGTCCGGCAGTTAAAGCACCGAGAGTTACGACGTGGCTGTGTCCTGAATTAGCTGCTTTCTGGTTTATCAGCTCGACTACTGCGGGTTCATCGATAACCGGGTCTGTATCCGGTGGGCAGCATAGTGTGGTAATGCCAGCACGGGTTGCCGCAATTGTTTCACTGTGGATGGTCGCTTTATTTTCCATCCCGGGTTCGCGCAGTCTCGCACAGCAGTCAACCAGTCCGGGAATGATTGTAAGATTCGTGGCTTCGATCGTCTGTGTATCATCGCTTGCCTTAATAGTATTGGCAGCTTCGATGGCTGAAACCTTTCCGTCCGTGATCTGGATATCAGCCACCCGGTCAATATTGTTTGCCGGGTCAATCAGGCGGCCATTTTTTATTATGAGCTTACTCATTGACCATCACCTGCTGTATTCTCCTCTGTTTCAGGCTCCCTGCCTAGAGTCATGGTCATCACTGCCATGCGCACAGCGATGCCATACGATACCTGATCGAGGATGACGGAGCGCGCACCGTCGGCAACGTTAGAATCTATTTCGACACCACGATTGATAGGACCGGGGTGCATAACGATGGCGTCTTTCTTAGCTACCAGCAGGCGTTCTTCGGTCAAACCGTATAGCTGGTAGTATTCCTGCTCGCTAGGTAGCAGTGCGCCTTGCATTCGTTCTTTTTGTAAACGCAGCATGATGACGACGTCGGCGTCTTTGATGCCGGTTTCTAGATCATGAAAAACATTTACTCCCATATGCTCTATATCGATCGGCAATAATGTCTTAGGAGCGATGACTCGAACATCACCGGTATTTAAAGTGTTAAGGGCGTGAATCTGTGAGCGCGCGACTCGGGAATGCAATATGTCACCGACGATAGCGACCCTCAGATTACCAAAGTCCTCGCCTTTGTTACGACGGATGGTGAACATGTCCAGCATCGCCTGTGTCGGATGCGCGTGGCTGCCATCACCGGCATTGATGACGCTGATGTTTGGTGCTACATGGTTTGCAATATAATGTGCAGCACCCGAATCGCTGTGGCGTACCACGAACATATCACAGTGCATCGCCTGAATATTTTGCAGGGTATCGAGCAGCGTTTCACCTTTTGAAGTGGCAGAAGTGCTGATGTTTATATTTAATACATCGGCTGAAAGCCGCTTGGCAGCAAGCTCGAAGGTGGTGCGGGTTCGGGTGCTGGCTTCAAAGAATAAGTTGACGACGGTCTTGCCGCGTAACAGAGGCACTTTTTTAACGCTTTTTTCGTTAACACTGGTAAAGCTTTCTGCGGTATCCAGAATTCTTGTGAGTATCTCACTGCCTAAACCTTCGGTGGTGAGAAAATGTTTTAAATTACCGTTTTTATCTAATTGAATATTCCAGGCATCGTGTCCGATTAAAGCGTCAGTGGGTTTTGTTGCTTTATTAACCATAGAATGTGCTATCCATTAGAAATGTTTTTATGGCTCTGTTGCTGCAGTTCAAAAGCCAGTGGTTCAGGACCGGTGAGTTTGATATGTTCGCCTTGGTTTAATTTGACGTGTTCGCCGACGATGTCAGCCTGCAGAGGTAACTCACGGCCACCGCGCTCCATCAGACAGACCAGCGTGATGCTTGCGGGCCGGCCATAATCAAACAGCTCATTCATTGCCGCTCTGATGGTACGGCCGGTGTGTAAAACATCGTCGACCAGGATGATATGGCGATCATCAACGTCGGGAGGTAATTGTGATGGTTTTACTTTCGGGTTCATGCCGATGCGGGAGAAGTCGTCGCGATAGAAACTGATGTCCAGGCTTGCCAGCGGTTCTGAAAAAATAGTTGTGGAATTATTGAGCTGTTGATGGAGTCTTGTGGCTACCCAGACACCACCGGTATGAATACCTACCATCAATGGATTATCGATTGCTTTATCGCTAAGCAATGTTTTTAATTTTTCTGCCATTTGTGCCAGAAGTTCATCTGGTGTGGCTAGTTGCTGCATAGTCTTCCGTCGTGATTTTCAGGCTGCTGTGATGCTGTTCAGTGTATCTGCCCGGCTTATATTTGCTGGTCCAGCCAGCGTTGCACAATGATTGCTGCCGCCATTCTATCAATCTCGTGTTTGTTCTGCTTATTTATTTTTATATCCTGCTTGAGGATCTCTTCCGCTTGTCGTGAACTTAATGCTTCATTGACTTCGATTACTGGAAGTTTAAAGCGTTTTTCCAGTTCGTAAGCGAACTGCCTGGCAGCCGCTGTCATTTTATTTTCACTGCCATCGGTATGATAGGGCATGCCGACGATCAATGCCTGTGGTTTCCATTGCTGGATCTCCGTTTCGATAGCGTGCCAGTCAGGGTTGCCATCGATCTGATTTACTGTTTTACAGGGCGTTGCTGAGTGGGTGATGGTTTGACCAGTGGCAATGCCGATGCGTTTTTTGCCGTAGTCAAAACCTAAGACACTGGTGATTTTGTTACTCATCGTTGTTTGTTTGCAGATAAAAATTTTCACCGCAGAGACGCAGAGAAAAAACAGGGTAATTGTATAACACAAAATAAACTATTTCTTCTCTGCGGTAATTTGTTTTTTCAGGCATGCCCGGTATCATTACTCAGCAAGGACAAGTCGACACCGATTAATTTCGCTGCGGCTTTCCAGCGTTCTTCCACCGGGGTATTAAAAATTATCTGTTCGTCAGCCGGGCAGCTCAGCCAGGTATTACTGGCCATCTCCTGTTCCAGCTGTCCTGCCGCCCAGCCGGCATAACCCAGGGCGACGATACAGTCTTTGGGTCCTTCGTTATTGGCGATGGCCTGTAAGATATCTTTTGACGTGGTTAATGCAACGTCATTATTCACTGAAAGGCTGGATGACCAGTTGCCGGTGGGGCGATGCAGGATAAAGCCGCGTCCCTGATCGACCGGGCCGCCGATAAATATGGTCTGGTTTTCATTATAGCTATCGCCACTCTCAATCTTCATTTCCTGGATAACCTGTTTTAAGCTGATAGTCGTCTGCTGATTGATGATGACACCAAAACTGCCGGATTCGTCATGTTCGCAAATATAGGTTACCGCCTGATTAAAAAA
>JADFWF010000106.1 GCA_015222965.1 Pseudomonadota bacterium
ACCGAGCGCACGGTCGTTATCAGTACAAATATCGGTAATATCGCCATGGAGAGCTGGATGTAAGTTACCAGCAGGCGTGATAAACCGGTAAAGCCCATGATCCTTGATTCAGAGAGACCAAAAGCAAACAGGATAACAACGATGCCGCCAAACACCATTGAATACACCATGAACCAGCGCGCACGTAATGATTCGATGATATCGCTATAGGCAGTTAACCAGAGATGATTCATTGCTGCCCGCCCTTACGATCCAGAGACTCACGATCCTGGGACTCCCGAGCCAGACCCTGTTGTTTTAAATCCTGCTGATGATGCTGATGCTGCGTGCCATGGGTATTGAATTTATTTTCAACTTCTTCGATGTGCTGTATGGCCTGATCAAAATTTAAACCATCAGGCTCAGCTTCTACCTGCGCGCCCAGATCATATCCCATGGGTGAATTATTTTTACGAATATAAGTGGCTTTTCTGGCATCGATCCACTCGCCACCGCTGTGATCAGCTACCCATATCTGTGTTTTAGGGTCATCTTTCCATTGTTGATCTTTTAACCATAAGACGGCGCAGCCGATGTCATCAAATTTCACAGCTTTTGATCTTTTGCCTTCGGGAAAATAACGTATCTGCGCGGCAAAGTTCCGATCACTTAACATCATGCGGCAACGCTCACAGTTGTTCTGGTCCCACTTTACTTCCACTGGACCAGTTTCCGGTTCACCTGAACAGGCGGATAACATCAGGCTCAGTAGCGCTAACAGCAAAAAAGAATAAGGTCTATGCAACATGGTTTATCTCGTCTTCGATATCGGCGCCTTTTCCATGAGTATCCGTCTGCAGTGTTTCGGATTCATGCATTTCAATGCCGGCTAATAATGCGGCATAACGTGACATCATGCCTAAAAACCGTAACCTGTCTGGCCCTGCAATGATACCGTTCCAGCTGACATCATCCGTCTGCTGGCTAAAGCCCCATTCAGACAATGCTTTTGCAAACGCCGGTTCCGGTTTTATCATGCGTACAGAACAGCTTAGCTGGCTGGACATATCGACCAGGTCGGCGACTTCATCATCCAGAACAATTTTACCCAGATCCATTTCTACGACCCGGTTAACCAGGGAGGCGACTTCATCCAGCCGATGACTGGAAATTAACATCGCTGCAGATTCCTGCTTCTCTGCCAGCAACTTGAACAGTATGTGCCTGGCTTCAGGATCAAGATTAGCTGCCGGTTCATCCATCACCAGTAACTCACAGTCTCTGCCCAGCGCTATGGCGATCAATAGTTTCTGTTTTTGCCCACCGGATAATTTTACGAAAGGCTGGTGCCTGAAATGACGCGCATCAAAGCCGAGCATATCAGCCACCTCATGCATGTTCTCCGGATCGGAATCACACAGGCTTGAGGCAAACTGGATTAATCGCCCCACTGGCATCCTGAGGGGCGGGGGCAATTGCGGTACAAAACCGACTTTTAATAATACCTGCTGGCGATGTTCCCTGGGATCCATGTCATCGATGGTGACCTTTCCCTTGCAGTTGTATTCGCCTAACAGGCACCTTATCAAGGTAGTTTTACCGGCACCATTTGAACCTACCAGCGCGACACGCTGACCACGCTCAATCTTCAGGTTGATATCCTGAAGCACAGCATTGCGCCGAAAGTTTTTTTCTACATTGGAGAAGTTAATCATTGCCAGACTCGGGAATACAATTAAAGGCCATAAAAATCAAAGAAACTTATCCAGTCCTTTGATTTTAAAATTTAATGAATCTGTCGGACAGACATCGACACACATTCCACAACGGGTACAATCAGCGATGACATCCTGATCCACTGTATGAGCACGACCCCTGATGGTCATATCAAGCACATGCGGTACCAGGCATATTTTGCGGCAATCACCTTCGTGATGACAGGCTTCAGCATTATATACCACGCGTACTGGCGACAAGGTGCCCACCGCTGCATAAGTAACACCGATGGGGCAAATATACCGACACCATGCACGGCGTGAATAAAACACTTCAAATAACAGCAATGCGCCTACCCACAATAGTGCGACACCCGGCCCGTAAATTATGGCACGGCTTACTATGCCTGTCGGCGAGATGGTTTCAAAAACCGTATAACCGGAAAGCAATGCCAGTAAGGCGAAAATAACATACAGCACGCTTCGGGTCTTACGATGAAAGGTGTGGTTTTTTATTATCTTTTTCTTTACTAACCAAAGATGCAGGTACTCCGCCCATTCGGATAATAGATGGTACGGACACACCCAGGAACAAAATGTTCTGCCGCCCAGTAGCAACCACATTATAAAGACGGTGGTGGTGCCGATGACCAGGTTTAGTACAACATGTTTATAGGCCAGCATGACCTGCAGAGCAGAATTCAGATCAGCAAAATGAAAGCCGACAAAACGTGATGCTGTCATGGCGCCTTCAAGCAGCTGCAC
>JADFWF010000107.1 GCA_015222965.1 Pseudomonadota bacterium
AAAGCCTCACGCGGCACCACCATTATTCCGGACACCAGTATCGATAAAATAATGAATGAGTCATTCGATCTTATCGTTTTACCCGGCGGCCTGCCGGGTGCCGATCATCTACGTGATAATGAGCAGCTGCAATCACTGCTGAAAAAACAGGCGCTGGAAAACAGATATCTGGCAGCTATCTGCGCTGCACCCAAGGCCCTGGCTAAAGCCGGGGTACTCGAAGGCAAAACAGCTACTGGCTTCCCGGGTGTGTTACAGGCACTTGAGAACCACAGTATCACCGTCACCGACAGCGCCATAGAAATTGATGGCAAAGTGGTAACATCCCGCGGACCGGGCACTGCCATGGACTTTACATTGACCCTTATCGAGCTGCTCGAAGGTAGAGAAAAACGCGATGAAGTTAACCAGCAGCTCCAGCGTTAAAAAAACATCTGCTGAGAAATCAATAAGTTGAAAGTATAAATTAACCTTGCAAATCGTGTTCTTTTTCAAACGCATGATTTCAGCTATAATACCTGATTAAATTACTAGGTTATTATTACGAGGCAAACCATGCAAGCAGAAGTTAACGGTCAGACCATACAGCTCAGCGAGGCTGGCTGGTTAGAAAATCTTGATGAATGGAGCGAAGAACTCGCTGCCAAAATCGCTATAAATGAGAAAATTGTTGATGGGCTTACCGAAGAACACTGGGACATCATCAAAGAAGCGCGTGAATATTTTCATGACAACGGCACCGTCTGTGAGCCACGCGCATTTTCAAAGATCATGAAGAAAAAATTCGGTAAAGACCGCAGTGATCAAAAGTATATTTATTCACTATTTCCTACGGGTTTGATCAAGTGCGCAAATAAAATTGCCGGCTTACCGCGCCCCAAAGGCTGCAGTTAGTCACAAAAAAAGATTGCTTTTAGCAATTACTGATTTAAAAAAAGCCGCGATATATATCGTGGCTTTTTTATTACCCGCAATTGTTTCTTCCCCGGTTTTAGTTTTCACAGCTTTATAAATAGTTTTTCTGCAAGTTCGTTGTTTAATTTCTGATTCACCATATACTTTATCGATTCTATCCAGTTTTCAGGTCAACAGAATGAAAGTAGCCCCTTATTTAAAAATCCTCGCAGAAAAAGACGGTTCTGATTTGTATTTATCTACCGGCGCAAAACCCACCGCAAAATTTAGCGGCACCATGAAGGCACTCGGTAAGGATACGGCGCCCCCTGGCTGGGTCGAAAGTCTGGCTAACGAGTTGATGTCTGACAAACAAAAGATCGAATTCAAAGACAAACCGGAGATGAACCTTGCGTTATCACTACCGGATGTCGGACGCTTTCGCGTTAATATATTTAAACAACGTAATGAAGTTTCTATGGTTATCCGAAATATCGTTACCGATATCCCTGATCTAAAACAGCTCGGTCTGCCAGACGTACTAAAAAAAGTCATCATGCTCAAACGCGGCCTGATTCTTTTTGTCGGTGGCACCGGTTCAGGAAAGTCGACTTCGCTGGCGGCTTTAATCGATCATCGCAACACGAACTCTTCAGGCCACATCATCACCATCGAAGACCCTATCGAATTTGTGCACCAGCACAAAGGCTGCATCATCAATCAACGTGAAATTGGCATGGATACCGATTGTTATGAAGACGCGTTGAAAAACACCTTGAGACAGGCACCCGACGTTATCCTCATCGGTGAGATCCGTGACCGTGAGACCATGGAACACGCACTTGCCTTTGCTGAAACCGGGCACCTGGCAATTTCTACGCTGCACGCCAATAATGCGAACCAGGCACTGGACCGCATCATTAATTTCTTCCCTGAGGAAAAACGCCAGTCACTGTTGAGCGACCTATCTATTAACTTGCAGGCCTTTGTCTCACAAAGGCTGATTCCTACGGTCGACGGCAAACGCTGTGCTGCCATCGAGATATTGCTGAATTCACCACGTATTGCCGACCTGATAAAGGAGGGCGATATTCTCGAGATCAAAAATGTCATGGAAAAATCTGAGCCTATGGGCATGCAGACATTCGATATCGCATTATTTAATCTATATAACGCCGGAAAGATTACCCTGGAAGAGGCGCTGAAAAATTCTGATGCCGAAAATAATCTACGGCTAAAAATCGAACTGACCGAGAAGGGCAAGTCCACCAGCAAATCTGGCGATGACAGTCATGGCGGATTAAGCCTGATAGCGGATGAAGAAGACGAGGAAGAGGAAGGGGAGAACGAAGGCGGGCTTGCCAAATTCTCGCTTCCCGGTTAAAGCGGCTATTTATACTGCCAGAAATGCTGCTAGTAGCGCCGCTAGTAACGCTGCAGGCAATAGCTAAAACATAAAACCCTCAGGGGCGTTGCCAGAGAACCGTTAAGTGGTATAATTTTTTCAATCACCAGCAGGCAAATGCCTTAAAATAGCTATCATGGATGATTCGGCTCTCAACTACCTTCAGAACACTTTCGGCTACGCAGATTTTCGCCTGCAACAGCGCGAGATTATCGACACCCTGATCAATGCTGCTGACGCTGTCGTGCTGATGCCGACCGGTGGCGGCAAGTCTCTGTGTTATCAGATACCATCCCTGGTACGAAACGGTACCGGTATAATCATTTCACCACTGATTGCACTGATGCATGACCAGGTAATGGCGCTGCAACAACTGGGCATCAACGCCGCTTATCTTAACTCGACACTCGATGCAAAAACGGCCCGACAGACAGAAGCCGATCTTCTCAGCGGCAAACTTGAAATGTTATACGTCGCACCTGAGCGGCTTAATACCAGCAGCTTTCTCCACCTGTTGCGGCAAATTGATATTTCACTATTTGCTATAGACGAAGCGCATTGTGTCTCACAATGGGGGCATGATTTTCGACCTGATTACATAAAGCTTTCGATCTTGCATGAGCAATTTCCGGACATCCCTCGTATCGCCTTAACAGCTACTGCAGATAAAACCACACGCAAGGAGATCAGAAAACGGCTGCAGCTTGAAGATGCTCGTGAGTTCATCTCCAGCTTTGATCGGCCCAACATCTGTTACCGCATCACTGAATCACAGGGCAATGCACGCACCGCACTGCTGCGTTTCATTCAAAACGAACATGAAAATGATTCCGGTATCGTGTACTGCCTGTCACGTAAAAAAGTCGAAAGCACCGCTTTATGGCTAAGCGAAAAAGGTTTTACCGCCTTGCCCTACCACGCGGGATTATCTGCGCAGATCAGAGAAACAAACCAGCAGCGCTTTCTCAAAGAAGAGTCCGTCATCATCGTCGCCACCATCGCTTTTGGCATGGGCATAGACAAACCTGACGTACGTTTTGTCGCCCACCTGAACCTGCCAAAAAGTATGGAAGCTTATTACCAGGAAACCGGCCGTGCAGGACGCGATGGCCAACCCGCTAACGCATGGATGGCATACGGCTTACAGGATGTGATAACACTGAAGCAGATGATGACCACCTCAACCGCAGAGGAAAAATATAAACGTGTTGAACATCAAAAGCTGGAAACCATGCTCGGCTTTACTGAGATTACCGATTGCCGACGACAGTCCTTACTTAATTATTTTGGCGAGCCACTTGATAAACCCTGTGGCAACTGTGACAACTGTTTAACACCAACCGAGACCTGGGACGCGACTATCGCTGCACAAAAGGCGCTGTCCTGCGTGCACCGGACCAATCAACGTTTTGGCGTAAACTACCTCGTCGATGTCTTAACCGGTAAAGACAGCGACCGGATCCGACAGTTTGGCCATGACAAGCTAAATGTATATGGCCTGGGAAAAGAATACGAGGCCAGACAATGGCGCACTATTTTTCGCCAGTTAATCAGTCGTAATCTGCTCACGGTAGATGTTGAAAGCCATGGCAGCCTGCGTCTGACAGAGTTGTGTCGCCGTGTTTTGCGTGGCGAAGAGACCCTGTTATTACGCAAAGAGACCAAACTCGCAAAAACTTCACGAAAAGGTCGTAAATCATACAATACGGACAAAGCTTCAGATAGCGTCCTCTGGGAAGCATTGCGGGCTTGCCGCAAAAAACTGGCTGATGAAAACAGTGTGCCGCCATTTGTTATCTTTCACGATGCAACATTGTCTGAAATGATGGAACGGCAACCGGAAAATAATGAACAGCTGTTAAAGATCAGCGGCGTTGGTGAAAGCAAACTTGAAAAATACGGTGAGGCGTTTCTAAAAGTTATCAGTGAGCATAAGAACAATAAAACCAGCGAAGCAAGCGACACAGTGAACGAGACCTTACTTCTCTTTCGTAGCGGCCAGGACATCGGCACCATCGCCGACAGGCGAAACATTAAAACCTCGACCGTCTACTCCCACCTCGCCAGCTGTATCGAAAATGGTGAACTAAACTTGGATGAAGTTATCGATCTAACCCAGCAGGACATCAGCATCATCCACGAGACTCTTTTAAGTGTTGACGATGGCAGCAGAAAACTGAAACCGGTATACGATGCTCTCGACGGCATGTTTGATTACAACACTCTGCGCTGCGTGCAGGCTGCAACCCTGCCGGCTTGAGCAAACTACCGTTGTAGGGACGAGACAGGCATTGCCGATATCGGCACTATCAACAGAATCTCTTGCCTGACAGATTTAATTATAATCCTTATAACGTTTTTTATAGGCGTTACCAAAATGCACTTCCAGGCGAAAAAATATCATCCATTTCGAACGCCGATGCCCCTCTATTTCAAGCCGATCTTCATCAAACGTTACCGGCCATGTCACCTCCGGCGCTACCTCATAAAACAACCACCGTCGATGAAAGTTTTTCCTGAAACGTACCCCTACACGATAATTTGTGGCTAAGGTCCACGGCTCGGTTATACCGTTAACGCTGGTCTCATAGGACATAGATGTTTTTTTATTGATACGCTGATAGAGAACAAACGCCTGCAGCCAGTCAACGCCATCATACTCTTCTGATACCTTGGCTTCACTCGAAGAACGGAAGAAAAGCTGGTTCTCAAATAATTTTTCAACATCGATCAAGGTACGGGCACTATTGATGGCTTTCTGGCGCTGTAC
>JADFWF010000108.1 GCA_015222965.1 Pseudomonadota bacterium
GCAACTGCGATGTCTATCGTTTCTGGTGCTGTCGCTGAACGTATGAAGCTTTGGAGTTTCTTATTGTTTGCTGTTGTTATGACCGGTGTTATCTATCCTCTGGAAGGTTACTGGACTTGGGGCGGCGGAGATGTTTTTGGTTTATATAATCTGACTTCTGAAGAAGGCGGGATTGGTTTTACTGATTTTGCCGGTTCAGGTATCGTACATATGGCTGGTGCTGCTGCTGCGTTAGCTGGTGTATTATTGCTGGGTGCTCGTAAAGGTAAATACGGCGCAGATGGTGCAGTGCATCCCATTCCTGGTGCAAATTTACCAATGGCAACATTAGGTACATTTATCTTATGGATGGGCTGGTTTGGTTTCAACGGTGGTTCAGTTTTGAAACTTGGTGATATCGCTAGTGCAAACGCTGTTGCAATGGTTTTCTTGAATACCAATGCTGCGGCTGCTGGTGGTGCGATTGCCGCATTATTGATGGCTCGAGTCTTGTTTGGTAAAGCTGATTTAACCATGTTGTTGAACGGTGCATTAGCAGGGTTAGTGGTAATTACTGCTGGGCCGGACACACCATCGCCTTTGGCCGCAACTCTATTCGGTGCAATTGGTGGCGCACTGGTCGTATTCTCAATCGTGTTCTTGGATAAGTTGAAAATTGATGATCCAGTGGGTGCTATCTCTGTCCATGGTACTTGTGGATTCCTGGGCTTGATGCTGGTTCCTTTAACTAATGACGGCGTCAGTTTCTCCGGTCAGTTGATCGGTGCAGCGACTATCTTTGGTTGGGTATTTGCTACCAGTTTCGCAGTCTGGTTTGTACTGAAGATGGTCATGGGTATCCGTGTATCTGCCGAAGAAGAGTATGAAGGCGTTGATATAGGCGAATGTGGCCTCGAAGCCTACCCGGAATTTACTAGCAAATAATAGACTCCTGCTAGTATTGTGGTTGGTCGAGCACTTCGGTGCTCGGCCTTTTTTTGTTTTAAGGAAGTAGGTGAGGGGCGAATGTTTTACCTACAGAGAAACAGTTGAAATAACATTTAAGTTTGTCACTCTTGCAAAGAATATAGGTGTATTAGAAATGTACGGCTATAAGCCGGCGCCTCCCGTTGGCTACGTCGCTTTACCAATTAATTGCTAGCCAGAACTAAACTCGCATTCGAAAGCCTTTGCTGATGTTTTACCGTGATAGCTTACACTAAGAGCGCGATAACATTTGGTGCAATAGTGCCATCTGCACCAACATACGGTTGCGTGCCTCGGTTATAACGACGCTACGCGGCCCGTCAAGTACGCTATCAGTGACGGACACACCTCTGCGTACCGGCAAGCAGTGCATGAAGCGGCAATCATTGGCAGCATTCTCAAACCAGGGTTCGTCTATGCACCAGTCCCTTAGTTCGGGCTTTATCTTGTCTTCGGCTTGCCTGTCGCCATAATGATGTACAGATGCCCAGGAATTAGCGTAAATAACATGGCTGCCTTGCATTGTGCTTGAACGATTGTCGGACTCCGTCACTGAACCGCCGCTTATTGTTGCAGCTTGTCGTGCTTTGTCCATAACGATATCTGGCAGCTCAAAACCCTCTGGCCTTAATACCGTAACATCCATCCCGCGTAGAGCGGCCATATGTACCGTCGCCGCCGGTACTGCGAATGGCATTTGTCTCGGATGCCAGGTCCAGGACAATACGAACTTTCCGTTACGGGCAGGTATTCCCAGATCGTCCATGGTTTTCCAGTCGGCAAGACTTTGGCAAGGGTGATTGATTGCAGATTCCATGTTGATGTATGGCGTATCGACTAGTGATGTTAACTCGCGAAATTCACCATCGGAAAGATCATCACCAAGATTTTCTCTTTTCGCAAACGCGCGAATACCAATGGCATCGCCATAGGACGCAATCACAGGAACCGCTTCGCGAATATGCTCAGCGGCAACACCGTCCATGACAATGCCTGAACGAGATTCGAGTCCGTGAATTGACATTTCCGGTGAAATAACAAAGGTTCCGCCACCCATCCGTGCCATCGCAGACTGAAACGAGATCAGCGTCCGCAATGATGGACTCAGGAATAACATTGCCAGAACTTTACCTTCGAGTGCCCGCGGTTCAGGTTTCTTCTCCAGTCTACGGGCAAGTGTTATCAGCTCCTTGATTTCAGCGATACTAAAATCGGCCAGGTCGTTAAAGAAGTTCATAGTTAGTCCATGTTGTTATCAATAATGCCAGAAAATAGCCATAGGTATTTTCTGGTCAGCCAGGCTGTTGTCAACGAGCGTTTCTAGTAATTTTTTACCTTGTATTTACCCTTGGTGCCAATCTGAGTATACATGATGGGGTAACTCGGAGTTTATTTGTAACACTAATTGTTTACTTGTCTCGAATGATTGACAAAGGTGTTATGGCCATTTAACTAATAATATTTTCTTACAGGCTTAACATAGGGGCAGGGGCAAGCTTGTCTCTGTGCCCGGTTCGGTTAAATGACTGTTTTTGGTGTAAAGAGTGCTTGAGTTGTGGTAAAAAGACTGCCGAGTCTATTAGTTACAAATAAATACCACAGTATCAGGAGTTAAAATGAAATTAATCAAGGCAATTATTAAGCCCTTTAAGCTCGATGATGTGCGTGAAGCATTATCTGAGATCGGCGTAACGGGTATCACAGTGTCTGAAGTGAAAGGCTTCGGGCGTCAGAAAGGTCACACAGAGCTGTATCGCGGTGCTGAATACGTGGTCGATTTCCTTCCTAAGGTGAAAGTTGAAACAGTGGTTGATGATGAAGCGGTAGAGAAAGTTATCGATGCTGTCAGTAAAGCAGCCAGCACCGGAAAAATAGGTGACGGTAAAATCTTTGTAATCAATGTCGAACAGGCAGTGCGTATCCGTACAGGTGAGACAGGTAGCGAAGCGCTTTAGAAAAATGCACTGAAATCGTTGCCGACTATTTTCAGCATACACTCCATCCATGGAGATAAAAAATGAAAAGTGAAAAATTATGAAAATAAAAAATAGTTTGTTAACTGCCCTGGCCCTGTTA
>JADFWF010000109.1 GCA_015222965.1 Pseudomonadota bacterium
ATTTTGTTTTGTGCTGGCATATGCATCAGCCCTGGTATCAGGAGGGTATCGATGGTGATTACAAACTGCCGTGGGTATACCTGCATGCAATAAAAGACTATGAAGACATGGTGGCGCACCTGGAAGCGCACCCGAAAATGCATGTTGTTGTTAATTTTGCACCGGTACTGCTGGAGCAACTGGATGATTACGCATCGCAACTAAAAAACTGGCTTGATAAAGGGCAGGTGATGAAGGACCCGATGCTTAACCTGCTCTCGGGTGCGAAGCCGATTCCTGATTCTCCGCTTGAACGTTATCAGCTGTTAAGTGACTGCCAGCGAGCTAATGCGGAAAAAATGATTGATCCCTATCCGGCCTTTAAAGGCCTGCTAAAGCCTTTCAAATTCATGTTCCCGGACGGTCTGTGTAACAGAGATGATACAATCTGTATGCAATACCTGAATCCACAGTATTTTATTGATGTGCTGGTCTGGTATCACCTGGCCTGGCTCGGTCATGCGTTGAAGCAGACGCAGACATCAAAAGATCTGATCAACAAGGCTAACCTGTTTGATGAAACTGACCGACGGGCATTGATGCAGCTTATCTATGACTGTATTTCAAACTTGATCCCACGTTACAGAAAACTTGCAGAAAAAGGGCAAATAGAACTTTCAATGACACCTTATGGTCATCCAATTATTCCGCTATTGAATGACATGGGTAACATGTGGTGTGCGCAACCGGATGCGCCAACTCCGGCCTGTATCATCTATCCTGATGGTGAGGAACGTTCCCGCTGGCATATTCAACAGGGCATTAACTGCTTCGAACATTATTTTGGACTTAGACCACAGGGCATCTGGTTATCTGAAGGTGCTATTTCAGATGATGCAGTGGCACTTGTTGAAGAGTTTGGTTTTAAGTGGACGGCATCGGGTGAAGGCGTGTGGCGCAACAGTATGCAGCTCAGTGATTACGACACCGAAAAGGTACACAGCAAACGTGAACTTTTTCACCCTTATGTATTAAAAGGTTACAAACCTAAACTGTTTTTCCGCGATGATGGTCTGTCTGACCTGATTGGTTTTGAATATAGCAAAATGAACTCGGTCGATGCGGCCAACGATCTGGTTAATCACCTGGTGAACATTGCCGGCTTTCTTGGTGATCGTGCTGACAGACATGTTGTTTCAATCATACTTGATGGTGAAAATGCCTGGGAGTATTACCCGCATAATGGTTACTATTTCCTGGATCATCTTTATAAA
Source organism: Pseudomonadota bacterium (assembly GCA_015222965.1). Classification (GTDB taxonomy): domain Bacteria; phylum Pseudomonadota; class Gammaproteobacteria; order SZUA-229; family SZUA-229. The sequence goes on from JADFWF010000109.1 coordinate 1,254, forward strand.
ACATTATCTGAGCATCCACTCGTGTCAGCAACCACGTTTTCTGAAGTGACCGATACGACTACAACGCATGAACTCGAAAAACTGTGTGCCGGCAGCTGGGTCTACGGTTCATTTTCAACATGGATCGGTGAGCCTGACAAGAACAGGGCATGGGACCGGCTGGTCGAAGCCAAGCAGGCTTATGATGAAGTTATGATAGCTGGGAAATTAAATAAAAAAGAGACTGAGAAAGCAATACGTCAACTGGCTATCTGTGAAGGCTCCGACTGGTTCTGGTGGTTCGGTGAAGTAAACTCATCGGAAAGTGTGAATGATTTTGATCGGCTGTTTCGTGCACAGCTGAAAAATCTGTACACACTGCTTAAGCTTCCGGTACCCGATAAGCTGGATGAACCGTTGTCGATGGGCGGCGGTAATGCCGAGAATGCCGGCACCATGCTCAGAAATGTCAGCTAAGTCAAATATCATCTAACCCAACAATACTGGACGAAAATGGAATCTCCCGACCTTCAACTAAGACGTGCAGGTATCCTGCTGCACCCGACATCACTGCCTTCGGGTATGCTGGACGGTGATGTAGACCGCTGGCTGCAGATGATGGCTGATACCGGCTTCAGTGTCTGGCAGGTCTTACCACTAGGGGAGCCGCAGATGGGGCGGTCGCCTTATCAATGCAGTTCAGCTTTTGCGTTTAACCCTTTGCTACTGCCTGTATCCTCAGCGCAATCGCTCGACATCGATGAAAAAAACAGTGACTTCATTGACTTCTGTGATAAGCAGAAGTTCTGGCTGGATGATTATGCCTTATTTAAAGTACTGAAACAGCATTTTAACGATGCGGCCTGGGTCGACTGGCCGGATCCGTGGAAGTTCCGTGAGCCACAGGTTTTGCAGAAGTCTCATCAGCAGTATGAACAGACCATCGTAGAATTAAAATGGCAGCAATACCAGTTAGATAAACGCTGGCATGAGATCAGGGAAAAAGCATCCGGTTTAGGTATCGTGTTATTTGGTGATATGCCTATTTATGTCGGCTATGACAGCGCCGATGTGTGGGCGCATCCTGAATGGTTCCTGCTGGACTCGAACGGTAACATGACCGTTGTTAGCGGCGTACCGCCTGACTACTTCTCAGAAACCGGGCAGCGCTGGGGCAATCCGCATTATGACTGGGACACTATGTTAGAAGATGATTTCGCATGGTGGAAGTCCAGAATTCATCATCATCTTGAG
>JADFWF010000110.1 GCA_015222965.1 Pseudomonadota bacterium
CATGATTTATCCTCCTTGATAAAAAGCGCATAAAGAATATCAGTTTTTAATTAATGCTGCAGAGACAACTCCTGTAACGCCGGCACATTACACGTATAAAGTTTTCCCTCGGTTTTGTACAGCAGCTTTCGTCGCTTGAATTCAGCAATCGTGCGGCTGACAGTTTCAACCGCGATACCTATCATCGCCGCCATGTCTTCACCGCTAGGCATCATAAAAGCATCATTTTTATCTGCAAAAAACTTATCAAGTACCAGTAATAATTGAGCTACGCGCTGTTTTGCAGTGCCGGCACCTAGAGCAATGATCCATTGATCCGCAAGATCCAGCTGCTCCTGAAGCTGTTCACCTACCTTTTCGTAAAGTATGGGGTGCTTGCTTTCAAGCTGTCTGATCGTGGGTACGGGGATCTTACACAGGTCGACCTGGTTAACGGCTATAGCGGCATGATGGTAGCCATCAGCACCATCGAGCAATTCAAGACCGATAGCTGACCCTGGGCCCAGCAGGCGCACGATTCTGTATGAACCGTCCTGGGCAACATGTACTAGCTTCACCATGCCTCGTCTTATCGAATAAACGAAGTTCTTACGCGTGCCAGCCTCATAGATGGTAGATCCGGGTGCGTACAGAAAGTGATCGATTGGCTGCAGCAGTCGCTCAAATGCAGAATCTGGCAGCTCAGAAAAAAGCATCAGGCGGCGTATATGGCATTTGTCGCAATGAGCGCGACCGACCCATTCCACACTGGTACATACTGTTGTTTCTAACTCTTTGTTCATGGGCGTTAGTGTAACCCAAATAAACGAAATAGGCACAGAGGATAGGCCTCCTCTGATTTGGGCTTTTTTATTGCCGAATGGAAATTCGCGGAATGAGTAAATTCCGCTCCTACAGGCTTAGCTAACCAGCGGTTTAAAAAACTGCGTTGCAAAATCGATAGCATCTTCCAGGATAAATACTTCCCGGTTTTCTTTATCCTCAGCAAGCCATGCATCTGCAATTTTCTTATCTTTCAGAAATATCATTTCAGTACAGAGACTGGTGGCGCAGCAGTTATTGGCCGCTGAGTTCCAGTTGAGGCCAAAATGAACCCCCTCATTTTCGTTCTTGTTTAAAACTTCCTGATCGAGTTGATCTATGGAAATTTTATCACCGGTGACATGACACTTTGAATCAATATGTGTATTTAAGTTGTACATGGGGCTGATGGCGAGTGCATCGAGTGCACACATGGAATGCATTGTGTGCTCATTCACTTTGATCACATGTTCACGCTGTTCCATGGTAAAGGGATAAGCACCAACCGGTTCATCATTGCTGTCAAAAACCACCATGTCATTTGAACGTAATGTGTTGATGGCTTCATCGATGTCTTCAACGTGTTCAGCAATCTCGTCTCTGTTAAGCGTTCTGCCAAGTTCTACATAACTTTTTAAAATCATCTTGTGAATATTGGCTAGTTCGCTGCTCAGTTTTTTCTGTCGTACTGCCAGCGGTAATATTTTATTTAGATGATCAATGGCTGTTATAACTTTTGTATTCATATCTTATGTCTTCGTATCGTTTGAATTATATTCATTAAGTTTTTCTATTAGTAGGGCTGTGTCCAGTTGTTCACTTGTGTCTACCCGTACAGCGGTACTGAATTCCTCTTCGTGTAGTGGTTGCCAGTTGGACAGCTGGTGTTCGAGCACTGCAAGGTCTGCATCAGAAACATCATTTTTTCTCTGAGCTATACGTTGCCGCAACAGTTCAGCCGGCGCTGTTATTTCCAGAATTACAAATGGTACTTCTAGCCGTTGAGCGAGTTGTCGAAATAGCTCTCTCTGTTCATGTTTTAAAAATGCGGCATCTACGACTACGCTGTATCCTGCCTGGATAGTTATTGATGTGAGTTCAATCAATTTTGTGTAGGTTTGTTGTGATGCGTTTTTCGAATAGATGCCTGTATTGATATTTTTGTCAACTTCGACTGGTGCATCATTCGTTGAGGTCGTCTCGAAAAGTCGTTTTCGCTCGACATCTGAACGAATCCTTATGGCACCAATATCATCAAGTAATTTTTGTGATACGGTGCTTTTTCCAGAAGCGGACAGGCCACGCATGATTATTATTTTTGGTTCTTGTACCTGTGTGTATGTTACTGCCAGTTCAAGATAAGATTCAAATGCAGTAATTGTTTTGTTTCTTTCATCATTTCTGAGGTCGTTTTGATTCAGCCGTAAAGCATTAACTTTTGCACGAACCAGGGCACGGTAACAGAGGTAGAAGGGGAGAACGATTAACCCGCCATAATCACCTGTGTGTTCGAGGTATGTATTTAGAAATCGATTGGCCAGCTTTTGCTGTTTCCGGTCCTGTAGGTCCATCACCAGAAATGCTATTTCACTGATCACATCGATCCAGCTTAGCTTTGAATTAAACTCAATACAGTCGAAAGCCATCGGTTTGTTGTTCAGCCAGACCAGATTACGTAAGTGCATATCACCGTGGCACTGTCGAATGAATCCGTCCGTTTTTCGCCCTGAAAAAACAGATTGCATCCGTGTCGATTCGGATTTGCTCCACTGTGAAAGCATTGTTAGACGGTCCGCGTAATCTGTAGATTTAAGATTTTCCTTGATCTGCTTGAAGTTTTCATCGACAGGTTGATAGACGGCGTCTTTGTCACCAAAAGTCATGTTTTTATCACAAATATTTGTAGACTGATGAAAATTTGCGATCATGTGGCCGACGGCATCCATATGTTCAAGTTTGAGATCACCAGCTGCCAGCATGTTGTCGAGCTGTGCTGACTGTGGAAACTGTGCCATTTTTACGGCAAACTCAAAAGCCGTGTTGCTGGCTGATATGCGTGGATTATCCGCTGTGCCGGCGATAGCAACGACTTCTAGATAGATATCGGCTGCCAGTCTGCTGTTCAGCGTTATCTCCTGATCACAGAACTGTTTTCGTTTTTCCAGAGTAGAGAAATCCAGGAAGCCAAAGTTGACCGGTTTTTTTATCTTGTAAGCAAAGTCTCCTGTCAGTATGACCCAGGATATATGCGTTTCGATAAGCGTTATATTTTTAACAGAGTGATCATACACTTCTGGCTTAAGCATATTTTCGATATTAAAAGTCATCGTATGGTCGTCGTGATGCTAGCTGTAATACCGATGATAATATAGATTTGTATGGAATGATCTAGTATAGAACGTGTGTTTTTTGTTTTCCGAGCTGTATTTTGACCTTAATCAAAGCCAGCCTATAATTTTCGGTTAAATATTGATCTCAAAGTATCTGGGTCAGGTTTTGCAGGATTCTGTTACCACGCCGTGTGGACTGATATAATTATATTTTTAATTCTTTCAGCGTTTTTTTCTTGGATACACGGTCGTTTAACAAAAAACTTAATGAATGCATGTTGAGTGACGTGTTTCGGTTCCGACGTCGTCTGCAAAAGATCAAACAGGCAAAACAGCTCGATAAAACAGCTCTCGCCCAACTGACTGAAAACATCGAGCAGTCCACGGCAACGGTGTTAGCTCGAAAACTTAATTTACCGAAGATCACTTACCACGATGAATTACCTGTCGCTCAAAAAAGTGATGTCATCAAAAAAACTATTCAGGAAAACCAGGTCACGATTTTGTGTGGTGAGACCGGTTCGGGAAAAACCACGCAGCTGCCCAAGATATGTCTGGATATCGGTCTGGGAATCAGGGGAAAGATCGGCCATACACAACCTCGACGATTAGCAGCGCGTGCGGTCTCACAGCGTATAGCAGAAGAGCTGAATACAGAGCTGGGTAACGAGGTAGGTTTCAAAGTTCGCTTCTCTGACAAGTCGAACGACAGAAGTTATATCAAGTTGATGACCGACGGCATCCTGCTGGCCGAATGCAACCATGATCCTTTACTTAATCAGTATGACACCATCATTATCGATGAGGCACATGAAAGAAGTCTGAACATCGATTTCCTGCTGGGTTATCTGAACCGGCTTATCAAAAAACGCAAAGACCTCAAGATCATCATCACCTCTGCCACCATCGATCCCGAACGTTTTTCAAAACATTTTGATAATGCACCGATCATCAATGTATCCGGCCGTACCTATCCGGTCGAAGTGCGATATCGTCCTTATCAGAGCGCTGAAGAGGAAAATAGCAAAACGTTACAGGACGGTATTATCGAAGCCGTTAATGAACTGTCAAAGATAGATCGTGGCGATATACTGGTCTTCTTGAGCGGTGAAAGAGATATACGTGAAACAGCAGATGCTCTGTCCAAAGAGCAGCACAACAGGTATCTGGATAACACCGAGGTATTGCCACTGCTTGCACGTTTATCGAATGCCGAACAGAATCGAATATTCCACCCCTCGAGCAGACGGCGCATCATACTGGCAACCAATGTAGCAGAAACCTCGCTGACCGTGCCGGGTATTAAATATGTTATCGATTCCGGCGTTGCTCGTATTTCGCGTTATTCATGGCGCAGCAAGATTCAGCGTTTGCCTATCGAGAAGATATCGCAGGCGTCAGCTAACCAGAGAAAAGGCCGTTGTGGTCGGGTATCGGCAGGTATATGCATCCGCCTGTACGATGAAGATGATTTTGATCTGCGTGACGAGTTTACCGAACCGGAGATCAAACGCACCAATCTTGCTTCAGTAATCTTGCAGATGGAAAACATGCGTCTCGGACATATCGATGATTTTCCCTTTGTCGAGCCACCGGAAGACAGGCTGATCAATGACGGTTACAAATTGCTGTTCGAACTGGGTGCCATCGATAGACAACATAAACTGACAAAGATCGGTAAACATATCGGCCATTTTCCGATCGATCCGAAGCTGGCACGCATCCTGTTGCAGGCGAAAAATGAAAATGCATTAAGAGAAGTGCTCATCATCGTTTCAGCGCTGGCGACACAGGACCCGCGCGAACGACCACTGGATAAACAACAGGCTGCTGATGAAAAACATGCAGTGTTCAAAGATAAAACCTCAGATTTTATTTTTTATATCAATCTGTGGGATGCTTATCACTCAGAGAAAAAAGAGCTGTCTGGGAATCAGCTGCGCAAATGGTGTCGGAAAAATTTCATATCCTGGATGCGGATGCGCGAATGGATCGATACTTTTAATCAGATAAAAAAGGTGTTGTCGGCCTTAAAGCTAACGCTGAATACGAACGCCGCATCTTATGAGCAGATACACCGGTCTTTATTGATCGGTCTGCTGGCAAATATCGGTGTTAAAGACGAAGGTAAAGAATATCTCGGCGCCCGCAGCAAAAAATTTAATGTTTTTCCAGGTTCTGTATTGTTCAGATCAACACCCAGCTGGATCGTCGCTGCTGAGATAGTTGAGACCACGAAAGTCTATGCACGCACAAACGCAAAGATCGATGTGGCATGGATAGAAGCAAATGCAAGACACCTGCTTAAGTACCATTACGATAATCCTCACTGGGAGAAAAAGCGGTCACAGGTAGTAGCGCTTGAACAGGCAGCATTGTATGGATTAATTATTCATGCAGATAAAAAAGTCAGTTACGGGAGAATAAACCCTGTTGAAGCCAGAGAGATATTCATCCGTTGTGCATTGATCGCAGGTGATTTTGAAAGCAGGGCGGCATTCTATATCCATAACCGGCAATTAGTGGAAGAGCTCGAAACACTGGAAGCAAAGTCACGGCGGCGTGACATCATCGTTGATGAAAATATCCTGTTTGATTTTTATGATCAGATACTTCCTGCTGATACCTTCAGCGGTGCAACTTTGGATAAGTGGCTGCGCCATCATCCTGAAGAGGCTAAAGCGCTGTTTTTATCAACCGACGACCTGATGCGTGACGATGCAACATTGGTCTCGGAAGATCTGTTTCCTGATTCGCTGGAGATGAACGGCTCACGCTTTCCAATCGAATATCATTTTGATCCACGCAAACATTGTGACGGTATTACTTTGATAACACCTATAGCAGGACTAGCCGCGATAAATCCGCAACGCTGTGAATGGCTGATCCCCGGGTTGCTGCAGGATAAGATCGTTGCACTGATAAAATCATTACCCAAGCAACTACGCAAGAATTTTGTACCAGCGCCTAACTACGCAGAAGCCTGCATAGAAGCGTTAGAACCATCGGCTATAACATTTGGCACTGCTTTGAACACGGCTGTTTCAAACCACCTAAAAAAGATGACCGGTGTTCATGTGCCTTATGACGCATGGGATGAAAATAAGATGGATCTACATCTGCTGATGAATTTCAGAGTGATCGATAATGATGGTTCTGTGATCGAAGAGGGGCGTGATCTACAGACGATAAAAAATAATCTTGCAGGGATTGTTGAACAGGCGGTGCTGGATACCGGAAATGATCACGGTGCAGAAAAAGCTGGGACAGAATATGATCAGGACGACGTCGGTGCCGATAGTCTCGACACTATGCAAGAATCTGTTGAGATAAAACTGCAGGGCATCACTATCAAGGCCTATCCTGCACTAGTTAAAGATGGCCGACAGGTTAACCTGAGAGCACTGGATAGCAAGAAGAAAGCAGAGTCTGAAACACATCGGGCACTGATACGGTTATTTGTTAATGCTTTGCCTGAACAGATTAAAAATCTGAAATCATCGATCCCCAATATTCAAAACCTGTGCCTAAAGTACACTGACTTTGGCCGTTGTGAAGAACTCAAGCAGAACATTATCAATAAGACGATCGATGATGTTTTTCTGTATGAGCCAATAACATCAGGTGCTGACTTTACAGAAAGACTGGAAAAGGGCAGAAGTGAACTGCACGAAAAAGTGAAACGATGGAGCCAGTTGATATCCGACATCCTTGATCAATACCGCGCTATTAAGAAGATGTTGAAAAATCCGGCGTTATCACAACTCGATACTGTTACCGATATACAGGCGCAGCTTAATTATCTATTTCCTGAAAACTTTATAACGGTTATCGATCAGCAATGGTTACGTGAATATCCGAGATATCTGATGGCGATCAATAAGCGTTTTGATAAATCAAAAACTAATGCGACACGAGACAGACAGTTAAGAATTGATTATTCGCGGCTCTGGGATGAATATGTCAAGCGGCAGAAAACATTGGAAAAAAAGCATATCGAATCAGAACAGCTCGAATATTATCGCTGGATGCTCGAAGAGTATCGTGTCTCTTTATTTTCCCAGGAACTTAAGACAAAATTTCCTGTGTCTGAAAAAAGATTGAAAAAGTTCTGGCATGAGTTATCTGTATAATCTGCTATCAGGGCAGAAATACTTACAGTAAAGCTCTGAACAAAAAGCGGGCATTTGTGCCCATCGGAATAACATTAGTGTAATATCGCAATGACACTTTCAATCATTCTTCTTATGAAGCGCTCATGTTGAAAAAAATACTCTTTGCTGCAATCACTGTGTCTATCCTGGTAGGTGCAATCATCTTCACCAAGCTCGGTCAGTTTACGGCGATGGATGAAGCCGCCAAAAACATGGTATTACCACCTGAAACTGTTACCGCCATGCTGGTGGAGGATAAACAGTGGGAACAGACGATTATCGCCACGGCTACAGTAACGGCGGTACAGGGTGTCGAGGTAAGTGCCGAGACCGGCGGCCGGGTGACGCAGATCAAATTTAAATCAGGTTCGATGGTAAACAAGGGTGATGTGTTAATCCAGCTGGATACTGCAAGTGAAGATGCGCAGCTCGCTTCAGCAGAGGCCACGGCTGCACTTGCCAAAGC
>JADFWF010000111.1 GCA_015222965.1 Pseudomonadota bacterium
AAGAGTAATAAACAGTCAGATTCCGATGCTATAGCTTCTCCAACTACCCCGGAAACCTCACCCGAAGAAAAGTCATCGGCATCGGCAGCAGCCTGGGCAGGTAAGCCTGTTGAAGAAGATCTTGCTGATGTGGCTTACCCTGCGCAAGGTACCACCGAAAAAATATCTGATCAAAAAGGTAAACCTGCCATCGATTGGGCAGCGCTGTTCCAACAATATTGGATGGTGATTCTAGGCGGAGTCTGCCTGGTGTTTGCCGGTATTTTTCTGGTGCGTTACTCGATCGAAAACGGCATGCTGGGGCCGACAGCCCGTATAAGTTTAGGTTTGCTCTTTGGTGCCGCTTTGATCGTTGCAGGCGAAAAACTAAGGCGAAGCGGTCGCCTCGAAGCCGGTGTGCATGCAGCTTTTGTGGCATCGGGTTCTCTGGTTATCTACAGTGCATTACTCGTTAGTTTTCATCTCTACGATCTAATCTCTGCACAGACAGCATTTGCCTGTATGGCATTAATGTCTGCGTTCTCGATGTTGCTGGCTCTCAAACACGGTCCGCTGATGGCGGGTATGGGCCTGTTGGGCGCATACCTCGTTCCGGTACTTGTCAATACCGGCAGTAATAACATCGAAGCAGCATTGCTATACAGTTTTATTGTTACCTGTTCTTCATTATGGCTGCAGCGCTTTATATACCGCGATTGGCTCTGGTGGGGAACCTGGGTCGGTGCGATAGGCTGGTTTATCCTGTCACTAGATCTGCCAGAAATGGCACAGGGTGTTCGCGCTTTATATCTGGCAGCTATTGCATACGCGGGTGTAGCACTTTCTTTTGCTGGCTTGAAACTAAGAGAGATCGATGTCGCGGCGTTCTCTGGCAGGAATGTAGCTAATCAGATAAATGCTATCTTCGCCGCACTGGCCGTAGCGTTAATACTTCTTCTGCGTGTCGAATCATTGAACGAGTTGAGTTATCCAGCTATTGCCCTGCTCCCGATAGTTGCTGCACTCATCACAAGGAACAACCTGCCTTCGTTAAGACTACTGCCAATATTTACTTTATTGCCAATTGTTATCGAGCTGTTTTCGATGGATATCAGTTTTAACGACTGGAAGATCACCATTGAGCCAATGGCAGCAAACCTTCACAACGCTTACATAATCTTGCTTGTTTTTGTTACCGCATCATTTGCAGGAATTGGTAGTAAGGAAATATTAAAGGACAGACACCCGGGTTATTGGGCATCTTTTATTTTATTTATGCCGCTGATAGCAATCGTACTAGCTTATCTGCGTATATCTGGAATGCAGGATGGATTGTCGTGGGCATTGCCAACATTTGTTATCGCCGGAGGATACGCTTACCTGCTGACGGTTTCGCACCGCAAAAAACAGAGTGTCGAAGTGGAAGCAGCAATTGCTATCGCAGCGCAATCAGCTATCTCGATTGGTTGTTTCCTTGCCTTTTCAGAAGTGACACTGACATTGATCCTCGCGGTGCAATTGATAGGGCTCGCCTATATAGACCGTAAGATACACGTTGCCGTATTGCCCATAATTATGAAAGTGATGCTGGTATTGGTAATTGTGCGCCTGACATTTAATCCATGGGTAGTATTGTATGATGTCAGCAGCCTAACATTGCTACTGACATATGCAGGTTGTTTGGCCTCATGCATTGTCGCTTCAAGAGAAGTACGTGACAGACCCGAATTAGTTGTCTGGCTGCATAGCTCTTCGGCGCATCTACTCGTTTTGACATTAGCGGTGTTTACTCGCTTCATGTTGTACGGCGGAGATATCTTTGCAAAAGAGTTTACTTTGACAGAAGCGTCAATCTACACTTGTTCATGGGCGGCAGTTGGTATTATCTATGAATGGAAGTCTAGTTATCTAAAGGAATTCAAGCGATGGTACCGTGGCCTGGCGATGCTGCATATTTTTGCTGCCACAGCTTTGTACGTCCTCTATAACATGCTGTTGCATAATCCACTGTGGAATTCCGAGAGTATCGGTAATACACCTGTCTTTAATGTATTGCTAATCGGTTACGGGATACCAGTAGTGTTGGCAGTGATCATATATAAACGAATTGCTGAGTTAAAAAAGATTGCAGGTCTTATAAGTGTGGCTGGCATCTACATGTTTGCAACACTTGAGATAAGACATCTGTGGAATGAAGGTATCTGGCTAAACACGCCGGTAAAAGAAGGTGAGCTTTATACATATTCACTGGTATGGCTATTACTTTCTGTGGCGATAATGGTCTATGGCGCATACAGGAACAATGGAGATGCAAAAAAAGTGGGGGTCGCTGCGTTGCTGATAGTCGTTGCAAAAGCATTCTTCTGGGATATGCGAGACCTCGACGGTTTGTGGCGAGTGGTCTCATTTTTGGGCCTGGGGCTTTCGCTGCTTGGTATCGCTTACCTCTTTAATAAACTTAACGCGGTAGAAAAAATTAAAGAGGACGTGGGGAACCAGTAGGGACAAAGAATGCATGTTCAATAATTAAAGTGGGCGCAGGGAATATATATCAACCATAACCGTCCACTTAAGGCCGAACCTTCTCTACCGGGGTAATCTTCTAGAGCCTGCCATGTAATGACTCGGAAATTTGAGTCATAAACATTGAGTGTCTGCCACTGTTAAAACCATCACTCAGTATGCATACAGGAATTGACCTAGTTAGTTGCGTCATTTATTTTACTTTTCAACTTTTTCGCTTTTTTATTCTTTGGTTCAATACGAAGCACATGCTCTACGTCTTTTAAGGCCGCTACCGTATTTGATAACTCTTTGAAATAAAGCTTTGCACGTCTAAGCAATAAGCTGACATTGTCTGGTGCAACCTCTAACCCTGCAGAATAATCCTGTAGTGCCAGGTCATACTTATGTAGTTTTTTATACGTGTTACCTCGTCTTCGATACGCCCTCTTATAGCCTGAATCAACCTGTAGAGTTGAAGTGAAATCACTAATGGCTTCATCATACATTTCTAACTTGTAATAAGCGTAACCACGGTTATCCCACATCCAGGGGATTTTCTGGTTCTTTGATAAGGCATTGGATAAGTCAGTAATCGCTTCTCGGTAATTCTTTTCCCGAATATGAAAAAATCCCCGCGTACCTAATATCTGTGGGTCACCAGGACTTAATAATAAAGCTGTATCAAGATCAGACAACGCGCTGCGTTTATCACCTAATTTGCGTACGGTTCGTGCGCGTATCAAGTAAGCACTGGCGTTGTTCGGGCATCGATCTATCAGGCCATTTAGCTCATTCAGTGCTTGCTGATAATGTTTATAATTAAACATCATAAAAGCTTCATCTTTATGAATACTGCATTGATAACCATACGACATAGCTTTGTCATACAATTTTGCGGTGAGCTCATAATTCTCATGCACCTCATCAGCGAGCTGTGCGTAGTTATGGGCTAATACCAGCTTTAACCGTTCATTATTTTGTGATGCACGCTCAATTTCATCGACATAGTGTTTACGTATTTCGTAGGACACGCCCCATTTAGGCAATAAAAACCAAAGGAACTTTTTTCTTATTTCCACACTGTCAGGATTTTTAACGATTCCTTTCTCATAGATGGCTTTGCCTTTTGTCGAAGCATTGCCATTAGCAAAATAAAGACCAATCAGATTCTCATAGGCTGAAACGGCATTAGGATAAATCGCAATGGCTTTTAATAATTGTTTCTCAGCCAGGGAAAACGCCCCGTGCATTTTTTGGATATTTTCTTCGGGGGTGAATCGAAGGTATTTTTTTCCTCGGTAACGCCAGCCAAGCTCATAGAAATACATCCCTTTGAGCAGGTAAGGGATATGATTGCCAGGATCATGCGCAATCCAGTCATTTAAAACTGTCAGGTCTTCTTCTTTTAAGGCAGTGGCCAGCTGATCATAGAGTGTGGTAAGTGCTTCTTCACTGGTCGTACTGCTAAAAGCGTTTGCTTCATAGGCGGAGATGGCATCAGTGGCTGAGTCAAAGTTATTATTTTTTATCTGATTTAACAAATCAGTACTGGCCAGTGATACATGACTGACGAAGAAAAGGATGCCACAAAAATATAGTCGTATATTCATATTGTTAAAATCTATTAATTTAGTGATCGTAAAAAATGCAGCCGTTGCTTGCAGTACAAATACCGGGTTACTCTAATAAAGTAACTATTTTAGAGTGGCGGATAACAGTTAAATATACAGCGCCAAAAAATTCCTGATTTCAGGTAGATATACAGCGGCTCGGCTAACGGAGATATACCGTTCCGTATAACTCCAGAATACAGGGTGTTATACAGCCAATACCCATGCGTAGCAATTACATTATTGTTAATGCAGATCAACAAAAATTAATCTAAAGGAATATAGGGGATGGTTAGTCTTATACCTCCCCTTGTATAAGTTTTCCCACTTTTAGTGATCTCCCGCCAAGGCCGCCCGGGCGTTGACACGAGACTAAAGCATTCTTCTTTCGGCAGACTGCTTTGGGTTACGTGTACAAAGCTCTGATTATGCATTTAACTCTAGTTTTAATATTATCTATCCGTTCTTTACAAGCATCCGCCGTGCAAAATATTTCTCCAGCTCAACAAGAAATAATACCGAGGATGAAACCAGTAAAATATGCAACCATAGATTCAAACCGATCGCTGTGGTACCAAACAACAGCTGCATTGGCGCAAGGTAAGTAAAACCCAGCTGAAAGATAATAAGAACAACGATAGCAATAAGCACGTAGGGGTTACCGGTAAACCCTGACCAGTTAAATACTGATGCCGTAATATAACGCGAGTTAAACAGGTAAAAAATCTCGAACATCACCAACGTATTTACCGCGACGGTTCGTCCATGTTCAATACTGGCACCATTGTCCATCTCCCATAAAAAAAGTCCGAAGGTGCCACTGGTTAGAATTATGGAGACAAAGCTGATGCGCCAGATAAAATACGGCGTCAGCATCGGCTCATGGGCATCACGCGGCGGCCGTTGCATGACATTTTTTTCTGATGGTTCAAATGCCAGGGCCAGTGCCAGGGTAACCGCGGTAATCATATTCACCCAGAGAATTTGTACCGGCGTTAAAGGCAGTTCTTTAAAACCAAACAGTATCGCAGCAAGGATAATCAGCGCCTCGCCACCATTGGTCGGCAGGATAAAAAGAATGGCTTTTTTGATGTTATCGTAAGCCGTACGGCCCTCTTCCACCGCGTGCGTAATAGAGGCGAAATTATCATCCGCCAACACCATTTCCGCTGCTTCCTTGGCGGCTTCTGTTCCGTTTTGTCCCATGGCTGTACCGACGTCAGCGCGTTTCAGCGCCGGGGCATCGTTAACACCATCTCCGGTCATAGCAACAATTCTGCCCTGTTCCTGCAACAGTCTGACTAAACGCAGTTTGTGTTCAGGATTAACCCGGGCATAGACATCCACATCGAAAACTGACTTTCGCAGATCGTCTTCACTCATTTGATCGATGTCTTCCCCGGTAAGAACGTCATCAACATTCACAAGTTTGATCTGACGTGCGATAGCACGTGCCGTGATGCCATGATCACCGGTAATCATCTTCACCCGGATACCTGCTTTGTCACAGGTTTGTACCGCCTCGATTGCTTCGCTCCGAGGTGGATCAATGATGCCAAGCAGACCTAACATGATCAGACCATCTTTCACATCAGTAAAATTAAGCTCCTTCTGATCGTTGGCTACCGATTTCACCGCAATGGCCAGCACCCGTTGACCACTTCCTGCCATTTCCTCTAACCGTGTCAACCAGTAAGCTTTATCCAGAGGCTGCTCGCCATCACGGTCTCTCTGATATGCGCACATTTCCAAAACAGATTCAGGTGCGCCCTTAAGGTAGATGAAAGTCTCATTCTTATGACTGTGATGCAGCGTTGCCATAAAGCGATGTTCGGATTCAAACGGGAT
>JADFWF010000112.1 GCA_015222965.1 Pseudomonadota bacterium
CGGCGTCTCTGCGCCTCGGCGGTGAAAAGTTTTTGACTTTAGTTTTCTCTGGAGGTCCGCTTCTAGCCGTAAGTAGACATCAATATGTGGATAGCAGTGATTTTTAATCATTTATAACTACCCATATAAAAAGCCAGCCTTAATTCAGGCTGGCTTATGTAATATTAAAATTTTTAAACGCTTGTTTACTAATGACAGGTGGAAAGGAACCTTGCTGATTTACCGCTGCAGGGGTCAGACTCAAACTGTGCCTTACGATCTTTCTCTTCCTGTTCACGCTGTTTGATCAATGCCTGTTTGTCAGCTTCACGACGTTTAGCATCTGCCTGCTGTCTTGCTGCAGCATCTTTCTGTGCCTTTATACGTGCCTGATCAGCAGCCTGTTGATTCGCTTTTTGTTTTGCAGCTGCTGCGGCCTGATTCTGTTTTGCTTTTTCCTTAGCGGCGGCCTGCTGTTTCGCCTGCCGGGCTTTGACGTCAGCCTGCTGTTTGCGCTGTGCCTGTTCCCGTGCTTTACGGTCGCGTGCCTGTTTCGCTTTCTGATCGGCACGTCGCTTATCTGCGGCACGCCTCTGCGCGGTGACATCCTGTTTCTGTTTCATCTCCCTTACATCGACCATCTCACGTTCTGCTTCCAGTACGCCGACGAGCGCTGCTTTGTTCAACCAGTCCAGGCCTTTCTTCGTATTCTTTTTGGTACCAACGCCATAGGCAGTCATCTTACCGACATAATACTGTGCCTGTGGATTACCTTCGTTGGCTTTTGCCTTTAACGATGCAACGGCGGCTTTATTATCTTTGGTAATGCCGTTTTTTTCCAGATCCCAGTACAGTAATTTGAAGCCCGCTGTTTCATGTCCCTTAGCATTGGCTTTCTCTATCCAGATCCTTGCCTGTGCCATGTCCTTTTTCGTACCGAAACCGGTCTCGTACATCTCACCGACTTTAAACTGTGCTTCGACATTGCCCTTTTGCGCCATTTTCATCTGAAAATCAAACAAGCCGTCTGCCATGCTTACCGATGGCAGTAACACCATCAATGACAACAGTACCAGAACAAACCTTCTTGCCCCACCGGCAATACCGGTAGAGCGAGAAGTAGAGTCAACTTTCAAATTAAAACTATCTATTAACATAGTACTGATAACCTGATATTAGTTTTTCAGACGTCACGTTCCATCTACGATTACTGTAAATCGGCCTAGAAGATCACGTCGAGCGCAACGCTCATGATACCGACACTGCTGCCCGGACCACCATTTTTTGTAAAGTCGGTGTTAAACAGACCGTAGTTGATGTTCTGATTTGCATCAGCCAGCTCAGCCGCATCCGTCTCGATATCGACCACCATATATTCGATCTTTAACGCTGCACTGTCATTCACTTCATAACGAAGACCGGCAGTGATCGATGTCTGGATCTGTATCGGGAAGTTAAAGGTTGTTCCAGCAGGTGGCTGACCCGGGAATGGACCAGCAGCGGTTACTTCCACAGCGCCTGGGGTCACTGTCGATGCCGTACCCTCCATAGCAGCATAGGTAATGTGCGGCATGAATTTACCGAAACGATAACCGATGGTCGCATAATAACCTTCGGTATCACCGAAAGCTCGTGACAGATCTTCCGTCGTGGTACGTTTGGTCCACTCCGCATAGACCACGATATTGGCCATATCCAGGTTAAAACCGGCTGCCATCACTTTACACACACCTTCACCATTGAGGTCAACAGCAATGTCACCAGCTATCGTATTAACCATTGTAAAACCACCGGTGGTTTTTACATCACATTTAAAACCAGCTGCATGCGCTGTATAACCGCGGCCGGCATACTTGACGTCGATACCATAGATGTTTTCGGCTTCAAAATAAGCGCCCTGCGCATTCGCGATGTCATCACGGTTGGAACCAAGATAAGGCTGGAAGGATAAGGTACCCGGACCTACCGGGAGCTGAAGCAGTAACTCGATACCATTCACAGAATTTATCGGATTATGTATGTAATACACTTCTGATGGCGGACGAATCCATGGATAGGCATAACCTACTTCCACGTAGTCGTTTACCAGGTACATCGGTTGTTTGATCTTACCGACATGGACACTGGTGGTCTCATGGAACTGGTAATCGACATAGGCCCATTCGATGATCGCATTGAAGTTTCCCTGGTCACCGCGGCCCAGTATCTGCGCGACCACCGACATATTGTCTGAAACATCGGAACTGATCTGCAGACCAAAACGGGTATCTTTCTCAAAGGTAAGGTCTTCTGAGATACCACGGTCACCAAGACCACCAAGGTAGATATTACCTTTATCTTTATCGTCTATCGAGACGATCTGGGTAGCACCCGCGGTCATGAAACCATCGAACTGTATCGCCTGTGCTGAAGTAGTTGCCAATGCAGACAGGACGGCTGCAGTCAAAATGTGTATCTGTTTTTTCATCAGAGGACTCCCCCTTTTCTTGTTGTAATAAACAGAAGATAGTCCAAAAACCAGACTTGGCAAGAAATCATAATTTTTTTATGACGAATTTGTCATATATTTATTCTATCTATCTGAAATAAATATAGAATCAGTACAGGTTTTTTTAAGGTTAAGAAGGAAGATGGCACAATGTTGCAAGTTGTAAGTTGTAAGTTATATGTTTGCTAACTGCTGTCCTGTTAACAATCAATGGACTTGATACTGTTACATATAACTTAAAACTTATAACGTCTATATCATCAACGACGTGATTTTTTCTTTTTGCTGCTAAGGAAAGGATTACTGTCACCGCCCTTGA
>JADFWF010000113.1 GCA_015222965.1 Pseudomonadota bacterium
TATTTTTCGAAAAAGCTTGCATAACTTGCTGCTTTTATTTACATTGTCGAACCTTGGTACCCACAAAGGGATGGATTAATTCTATTTTTGAACTAATTGTGTGTGGGTTGCGTGAGGCTAAATGTAAATAATTTTCGGGAAAATTTTGGAGTGAAATAGCATGATAAAAGTTAGTACAAAAGTGCTTGCAGTTACAGCAGCAGCTGTAATTAGCATGGCATCAATGGTGGCAAACGCTGCCGGCGAAATGAAGCCGTTTATCTTAGGTTCAACGGGCACTGGTGCCGTTGCTGATAAAGTGGCTGACGTTAAAAAATCTTTAACTGATAACGGTTTTGAAGTTGTAGGTGAATACTCACCATATGATACTGCACACATCATGATCGTTACTAATGACACATTGAAAAAAGCAGCTGCTTCTCATGAGCGTGGTGGTTATGCTGCGGGTCAACGTGTAGCGATTACAAAAGTTGGTGATCAACTTCAGATCACTTACACAAACCCAGCATATATGGCTGCGGCATATCATGTAAAAGGTGATATCGCTTCAGTTTCAAATTCATTGAAAACAGCTTTAGGTTCAATCAAAGAGTACGGTCCAGCTGACGGTCTTGATGCTGATGATATAGCTGGTTACCACTATACTTTCGGCATGGAATATTTCGATGAGCCAACGACTCTAGCTGAATATGACAGTTACGAGGAAGCGGTTGCTGCAGTAGAAAAAGGTCTTGCTGCTGGTGCTGGCGGAACTACAAAGGTTTACCGTATCGATGTTCCTGGTAAAAAGCAGACTCTGTTCGGTGTTGCTTTGTCATCTGAGAAAACAGGTAACAAGTATATGGATGATACTTTCATAATGTCTGAGATCGATTTTAAAGAAGTGCGTTCTACAGCACATCTGCCATATGACATCCTGGTAACTGGTGAAGAAGTTGAAGCATTACATGCACGTTTCCGTATTGCGATTAACTTCCCTGACCTAAGCATGATGGGTTCTAACAGCTTTATGAACATTATGCCTTCACCTGACGCGATCAAAGAGTCTTTGACGCAGGCAGCTGGTGGTACGGTAGCAGATGATTTTTAATTAAATCTTTTAAAATCGCCCAAAAAAAACCCTGGTTTTCCAGGGTTTTTTTTGGGCGTGTATTTTTGTAATCGCTTGGCAAATGATGGTCTGGCAATAGACTGTGCGGATACCTATAAATTGTACGTGAAATTTATCCTATAAGTGTTTAGAATGCACGGTTCGCCTATCAGGCAGAGATTTTATAGGCTTGTAAAAGGTTATGATTTATAAGGATTTTTTTAAACAATAGTTACATCGTTAATTAATACAGTTAGTGAGATAGACAGAATAGTGGAATTGACCGGCGCAGAAGTTATTATTGAATGCCTGAAAGCAGAGGGCATTGATTACGTATTTGGTTACCCTGGCGGTGCCGTGCTGCATATATATGATGCTTTTTATAAGCAGGAAGATGTGCAGCATATCCTCGTCCGCCATGAACAGGGCGCAACACATGCAGCTGATGGTTATGCCAGAGCGACCGGTAAACCCGGTGTGGTTCTGGTTACCTCGGGTCCGGGCGCAACCAATGCGGTTACCGGTATAGCTACGGCATATATGGATTCGATTCCGATGATCGTTATCACCGGTCAGGTGCCCAGCCATTTAATTGGCAACGATGCTTTTCAGGAAGTCGATTCTGTCGGTATTACCCGTCCGATCGTTAAGCACAACTTTCTGATCAACGATGTTAATGATATCGCGGAGACGTTCAAAAAAGCGTTTTACGTTGCCACTACCGGTCGTCCGGGACCAGTCGTTATCGATATTCCGAAAGATATCACCGCGGAAAAAGTGGCCTTCGAATATCCATCTGAAATGCAGATGCGCTCATATCATCCAGCGTCGTCAACTGACACAGGCCAGATCAAACAGGCTTTAGAGCTTATCGTGAACGCCGAGCGCCCCATGATCTATAGCGGCGGCGGCGTGATTATAGGTAACGGCTCTGAGCAATTGCGCACATTCACCCGCTCGCTCGGTTATCCCATTACACAGACACTGATGGGTCTGGGCGCATTTCCTGCGAGCGACCAATTGTCGCTAGGCATGTTAGGCATGCACGGTACTTACGAAGCCAACATGGGGATGCATCACTGTGATGTATTGATTGCGATAGGTGCGCGTTTTGATGATCGTGTGACGGGTGCCCTGGAAAAATTCTGCCCGACAGCGAAAATCATCCATATCGACGTTGATCCGGCCTCTATCTCAAAAAATGTAAAAGTTGATATTGCGATTATTGGCCAGGTTACAGACGTCCTTGATGAGATAAATGCATCACTGAGTTCGGCATCCGGGCAAATAAACAAAGCTGCGATCGAAAAATGGTGGCTGCAGATCAATGAGTGGCGCGCGCAGGATTGTCTTAAGTACGATAGAGCAAGCGAGACGATTAAGCCGCAATTTGTTATCGAAGAGTTACACAAGGTAACGAAGGGTGATGCATACATCACTTCGGACGTCGGTCAGCACCAGATGTTTGCCGCGCAATACTATGGTTTTGATAAACCGCGCCGCTGGATTAATTCGGGCGGTCTGGGCACTATGGGTTTCGGTCTGCCGGCAGCGATGGGTGTGAAACTGGCTTTCCCTGATGAAGAGGTTGCCTGTATTACCGGTGAATCAAGTATACAGATGTGTTCGCAAGAACTATCAACCTGCAAACAATATGGCCTGCCATTAAAAATCATCAACCTGAATAACGGTTACATGGGAATGGTAAGGCAGTGGCAGGAGTTCTTCTATGAGAAACGTTACGCCATGTCGTATTTTGATGCGCTGCCTGATTTCGTTGCTCTGGCTGAAAGTTATGGTCATGTTGGTATCAAGGTAGAAAAATCTTCAGACGTACGTCCAGCATTAGAAGAAGCGTTTAAACAAAAAGACCGCCTGGTATTTCTTGACTTTATTACTGATCGTGAAGAAAACGTTTATCCGATGATTCCTGCGGGCGCAGGCTTGAATGAAATGATTTTGGTATAGCTATCGTGGTTTACGAAGAAAATAATACAGAAGCCGTAGAGATGAGACATATCATTTCTATATTATTAGAGAATGAAGCAGGCGCGCTGTCACGTGTTGCCGGTCTGTTTTCTGCCCGTGCGTATAACATCGAATCATTGACGGTGGCGCCGACGGATGATCCGTCATTATCACGGATGACATTGGTGACAACCGGAACTGACGATATCGTGGAGCAGGTCTGTAAGCAGCTCAATAAGCTGATCGATGTAGTGAAGCTGGTGAACCTGACTGATGATGTGCACGTCGAACGTGAGCTGATCCTTATCAAACTGGTCGCAGAAGATGAACGGCGTGATGAAGTCAAACGCATCATGGATATTTTTCATGGCCATGTTATCGATATGACAGATACCACGTACACCGTTGAAGTGACGGGTGACAGTGAGAAAATAGATGCAGTGTTAAAAGCCTTAGAACATATCACCATGCTTGAAGTGGTGCGCTCAGGGCAGTTGGGCATGGCGCGTGGTGACAAGGGTATCGTGTAGGCATGTTTAGATACCGGCCTTCGATATCAATAGAGAACAACAAAATTTTTAAATTTAAAAACATTTACGGATTAAGTAACAATGAATATTTATTACGACAAAGACTGCGATCTTTCCATCATACAAAGCAAAAAAGTATGCATCATCGGTTATGGTTCTCAGGGCCATGCGCATGCAAATAATCTACAGGACTCAGGTGTTGATGTTTGTGTAGGTCTACGTGAAGGTTCTTCCTCAGCGGCTAAAGCTGAAGGCGCAGGTATCGCTGTTAAGTCGATAGAAGAGGGCGTTGCATGGGCTGACGTTGTTATGGTGCTGGCACCTGACGAGCACCAGGCAGCAATCTATAAAGAGCAGATCGAGCCGAATATAAAGCAAGGTGCTGCGATGGCATTTGCTCACGGTTTTAACATTCACTTCGAAGCGATCAGCCCGCGTGCAGATCTTGATGTGATCATGATTGCACCAAAAGCGCCTGGTCATACCGTTCGCAGCGAATTTGTAAATGGCGGCGGTATCCCTGATCTGATCGCGATTAAACAGGACGCGTCTGGCAATGCAAAAGATATCGCATTATCTTATGCCTCTGCTATCGGTGGCGGTCGTACTGCGATTATCGAAACGACTTTCCGTGAAGAGACAGAAACGGATCTGTTCGGTGAGCAGGCAGTATTATGTGGCGGCACCACCGCACTGGTACAGGCTGGTTTTGAGACATTGGTAGAAGCAGGTTATGCGCCTGAGATGGCTTACTTCGAATGTCTGCATGAGCTGAAACTGATCGTTGATTTAATGTATCAGGGCGGTATAGCTGACATGCGTTACTCTATTTCAAACACAGCTGAGTACGGTGATGTATCGCGTGGCCCACGCATCGTTAATGAAAACACCAAAGCTGAGATGAAGAAGATCCTTGAAGAGATCCAGAGTGGTCAGTTTGCCAAAGAGTTTATCGATGAGATGCACTCAGGTGCGAAAAATCTTGAAGCTTTACGCAAAAAAGGCCGTGAGCATCAGATCGAAAAAGTGGGCGCAGAACTGCGCTCTATGATGCCATGGATCAAAGCCAACAAGATCGTTGATAAGAGCAAAAACTAATATCGACATAATTTGTTAATAAAGAAAGGGCTTAGGCCCTTTTTTTATGTGACTGAAAAAAATTCACCGCAGAGGCGCGGAGACGCAGAGAAAAGCTTTTTATGATTTTTTCGCCTTTGGCGCAACTAAAAAACTCAGCGTCTCCGCGCCTCTGCGGTGAAAGCTTTTTAACAATAGACGATTCAACACGACTAGGCTATCCTTACCCCTATGGAAACACCACAAGACACATCACAAAACAAACCCGTTAAAAA
>JADFWF010000114.1 GCA_015222965.1 Pseudomonadota bacterium
CTCGGAGCAAGACCAAATAGGGGAACATAATGCGTGGTCCGCGCTGTTCCCGGGTAGGTTGCTTGAGATGCATGGTGACATGTCATCCAGATGAATGATTGCCCTCGACAGAACCCGGCTTATCGGCCGACTCCCTTTTTTATCATTATCAGCGCTTAGTTCGCCATATCAGGCGCTGATTTTTGCTATTTTTGGTCAAAAAATAGGCGTTTTCAGAGAAAACCTCATAAAAACACATTCCATATCGGAATCGTAATAAAACAAACTTAAAGTAAATTGTTAGCTTTGATAATCAAGCTAATGATTTAAAAAACATATCCTGTATTAGTTCTTTCTGTTTTTCTTAATTATTAGCTAAGTTGCTGGCAGATATAGATTTTTTTATGTTTGTAGGTTTAAAAAGGCTTGCAATAGGCGGTCAAAATACCTATAGTGTCATTATGTGGGGGAAAGTGGGGAATTGTGGGTTTTTAGATTAATCCCATCCCTAACCCGAACGGTATGACTTAAGGAAAACAGGAAGCAATAATAAAAAATGCATTTCCGCGGTATCAACAATATAGCAGTAGACGCTAAAGGCAGAATGGCTATGCCTGCGCGCTATCGCGATCGCCTGCTCGAAGCTTGCGGTGGCCGCCTGGTTGTTACTGTTGATCAGGATCATTGTTTGCTTGTTTATCCTCTGCCTGAATGGGAAGTCATCGAAGAAAAATTAATTAACCTGCCTAGCTTAAACAAACAGTCACGCCTTTTGCAACGTTTATTAATCGGCCATGCGACCGATCTGGAAATGGATGGCCAGGGCAGGATCCTGTTGCCAGCCATGCTGCGTGAATATGCAGGCTTGAAAAAGAAAGCGGTGTTAATCGGTCAGGGTAAAAAGTTAGAAATCTGGGACGAAGAAACCTGGGCACAAAGCCAGGAAGAGTGGGTAGAAGCAGTGCAGGCTGACGAAGGTAATCTTCCGGCGGCGCTGGAAGATCTGTCGCTTTAGCTTATTGCATGGGCGACTTTAACCACCAGCCAGTGCTTTTGAACGAAGCGCTGGAGTCGCTGAATATTCGTCCGTCAGGGATATATATTGACGCAACGTTTGGCCGAGGCGGACATAGCAAGGCCATCTTGCAGCAGTTAGACGAAGCGGGAAGGTTGATCGCATTTGATCAGGACCCGGAGGCAGTTGCCTTTGCCAGGCAGAATTTTGCCGATGAGCCGCGTCTGACGATAGAACACTGTAACTTCAATCAGGTGGCGAGCGTGGTTGAGCAATTTGGTCTGACCGGAAAAATAGATGGCGTGCTGATGGATCTTGGTGTTTCATCACCGCAACTTGACGACGCTGAGCGTGGTTTTAGTTTTTTACGGTCAGGTCCGCTAGATATGCGTATGGATACGGAGCAGGGTATTACTGCTGCACAATGGTTGGCCAGGGTAAAACCGGCAGATCTGATAAATGTTCTCAAAAAATATGGCGAAGAAAAATTTGCCAAAAGAATTGCAACAGCCATTGTGGAAATACGCGAACAGCGTGAGATAACCGAGACCGGTGATCTGGCTGAAATCATTTCAAATGCAATTCCTGTAAAAGAAAAACACAAGCATCCTGCGACCCGGAGTTTTCAGGCGATCCGTATTTATGTGAATCAGGAATTGCGTTCGATCGAGCAGGGTTTAAAAGGAGCTGCTTCGGTACTGGCGAAAGGCGGGCGATTATCTGTGATCAGCTTTCATTCGCTAGAGGACAGGATCGTTAAGCGTTTTATGAGAGATATTTCCAGCCGGCCTAAACTGCCTGCTGGGTTGCCCGTGATGGAAGCGGATATAGAAGTGCCTTATCGGCTGGTTGCAAAACCAGTGGTAGCAGGTGCGAAAGAGCTGGATACCAACCCGAGAGCAAGAAGTGCGCGATTGCGTGTACTGGAGCGACGATTATGAATGAAAGGCAACGCATATTAATTGTAGTCACACTTTTATTTAGTCTGGTTCTGGCGTCGGCGGTATTGCTTATTTACAGCAAGCACCAGAGCAGAAAACTTTTTGTTGAGGTGCAGCAATTAAGGTATGAGATGGATGCATTAAATACAGAATGGAGCCAGTTGCAGCTGGAGCAGAGCGCCTGGTCCGGTCATGGCCGCATCGAGCGTGTAGCAAGAAAACAGTTATCAATGATAATGCCAGAATCTGGCGATGTGGTATTTGTAAAACAGTGAAAAGTTATCGCCAAAATAAGCAGAAAATAAAACCGTTAGCTTCGTGGCGTCGCCTGTCTGTGGTTGTGGTTTTTACCTTACTGGCAAGCGCGTTGCTAGTGAAAACGCTGGATATGCAGATTCTACGCAGTGAATTTTTTGAGCGCCAGGGTGATGCGCGGCAGTTGCGTACCGTCTCAATATCTGCACATCGTGGTGATATCGTCGACAGGAATGGTGAGCCATTTGCGGTCAGTGCGCCGGTAAACAGTATCTGGATAAATCCAAAAGTTGCGAAAGATCATTTAGATGAAATTACTGTTGTGGCAAAATTACTGTCGCTGGATGCTATCAGTTTAAAAGACAAGATAAAAAGGAATGGTTCCCGTGAGTTTTTATATCTGAAACGCCATGCTTCGCCCGAGCTGTCAGAAAAAGTGATGGCGTTAAAAGTGCCCGGTGTTGCTCTGCAGAATGAATATCACCGGTATTATCCTAGTGGCGAAGTCGCTGCGCATGTTATCGGCTTTTCGGATATCGATGATAACGGGCAGGAAGGTGTAGAACTGGCGTTTGATGAATGGTTAAAAGGGCACCCTGGCAAGAAACGGGTAATACGTGATCGCCTGGGGCGTGCCTTTGATGACGTCGAACGCATCAAATCAGCTCAGCCGGGCAAGTCCTTAAGGTTGAGCCTGGATAAACGTCTGCAGTACCTTACCTATCGCACGTTAAAAGCTGCCGTTTTAAAACATAATGCGGTTGCTGGTTCTGCGGTCGTGCTTGATGTAAAAACAGGTGAAGTACTGGCGATGGTGAATCAGCCATCTTTTAATGTGAATGACAGAAAACAGTTAAAACCGCAGGCAACAAGAAATCGTGCGGTTACCGATGTGTTTGAGCCGGGTTCAACGATGAAGCCAATCACCATAGCGGCAGCATTGGAAAGTGGTCGCTGGAAACCCTTTTATAAAGTGGAGACGGCGCCGGGTTATATGCGGGTCAGCGGTAATACCATACGTGATCATAAAAATTATGGTGACCTCGATGTCGGTGGTGTGCTGGAAAAATCCAGTAATGTCGGTATCGCCAAGATAGCTCTGGCAATGGATGCTGAGAAGCAGTGGTCTATGTATCAGAGCCTGGGTCTCGGCGTTACCACGGGAAGTGGTTTTCCAGGTGAGGCCAGTGGTCAGCTTTCCCTGAATGCATTGAGTAATGATTTTGCCCGTGCTTCGATGGCTTTTGGTTATGGTGTCTCTGTTACACCTCTGCAACTGGCGCATGCGTACTCAGCAATTGCTGCAGACGGCGTATTACGTCCGGTAAGTTTTTTGATCGACGAAGACCGCGGTAGTGCGAAAGTACCTGATGGTAAGCGTGTGATGTCTGCAAAGACGGCGCAAACGGTGAGAAAAATGATGCAGCGGGTTGTTTCAGACAAAGGTACCGGGCAGCGTGCGAGCGTGGCGAATTATAGTGTCGCCGGTAAGACAGGAACGGTGCATAAGTTTATTGCCGGCGGTTACGCTGAAGATCGTTATATTTCAATATTTTCGGGCATGGTGCCGGCTGATAAGCCTGAGCTGGTCATGGTAGTGATGATCGACGAACCAAGAAATGGTGAGCACTATGGCGGTCTGGTGGCTGCACCGGTGTTCAGCCAGGTGATGTCTGGTGCGATGCGCCTGTTAGATATTGCGCCAGACAGGGTTTCTAAAAATCAGTTGATGAACGCTGGCTCTTCCTCGCAGGAAAAATCAATCACGGTGGCGGCAAGTCATGCAGAATGAAGTTGCTCTAGACTTTTTACTCGAAGGTTTCATCGATGATGTTCTGGTCGAGCAGTGCCGCGATATAACGATCAACGCACTGGTTCAGGATAACCGCAAGGCGCGTAGCGGAAATCTTTTTATAGCGCATCAGGGTTATAACACGCACGGCCTTTTGTATGCGCAGGATGCTGTCGCCAAGGGTGTCAGCGTTGTCCTGTGGGACGGTGACCTGGAAAATCGCAACGAGATTCTGGATTCGATTTCAAATAAAGTTCTGTGTATACACTGTGAAGACCTGAAGTTTAAAGTCGGTGCTATCGCCTCACGTTATTACGAGCAGCCTTCATTATCATTGAATACTATCGGTGTTACCGGCACTGACGGTAAAACATCTATCGCACATTTTCTTGCGCAGTGTCTCGATGCTTATGATGTGCACTGTGGCATATTAGGTACATTGGGTAACGGTTTTATCAATGACCTGCATCCGACAGGTCTTACCACGGTTGATGCTCTTCTAGTGCAGAAAACACTTTCTGATATTCAGAAGGCGGGTGCAAAACATGTGGTGATGGAAGTGTCTTCGCATGGGCTGGATCAGGGGCGGGTAAACGGTGTGGCATTTACCACGGCTGTTTTCAGTAATATGGCATCTGATCATCTTGATTACCACGGCACGCTGGATAATTATGCGGCTGCAAAAAAACGCCTGTTCTATACCCCGGGTCTGGGTGCGGCGGTAATAAATCTTGATGATGAATATGGTCTTAAGCTGGCAAAAGAAGTGCGGGATCATGTTTGCGTCTGGGGTTACAGTCTGAAAAAAGATATTTCAGAATATAAAGATTGCGCAGATTATTTTGTCAACGCGCAGGAGATAAAACCGTTCGAGCGCGGTTATCATCTGTCTGTTTCCAGTCCGAAGGGTGAAGCCTGTTTTGATATTCCGCTATTAGGCCGATTTAATGTTTCTAATGCGTTAGCTGTGCTAGCCACTTTGCTGGTAAGTCAGTTTTCTCTCGAGAATGCAGTAAACAGTCTTTCTGCGGTTCGTTCGGTTGATGGTCGCGTGGAAATTATTGCAGAACAGGGTAAACCTGTCGTGGTGGTGGATTATGCGCACACCGAACAGGGACTGTCGGCTGTCTGTCAGTCGATGCGTGAACATTTTACAGGTGATGTGTGGTGTGTTTTTGGTTGTGGTGGTGACCGTGATCGCAGCAAACGTCCACTGATGGCAAAGATTGCAGAGAAATATGCCGACAGAATTATCGTCACGACGGATAACCCTCGCCATGAAGACCCGCAAGCCATTATCGATGAGGTAATGGCGGGTTTTTCATCAACAGATAATGTCGAAGCCGTGCTCGACCGGCGCACTGCTATCGATATCGCGATCACCAATGCGCAGCCTGGCGATGTTGTTTTGCTGGCAGGTAAAGGTCATGAGACCAGCCAGATCGTAGGTGATGTGCATATCGCATTTGATGATCGCCGGGTTGCGCGTGAGTTCCTGTCGATCAGAGCCCCGAATGATAGAAGCGAGGGGGGCGCGGCATGATGATGATGTCACAGATCGCCGAAGCTCTTGGTGCGTCATTACATGGTGATGACGTAATGATAATGGGCGTATCCAAAGATACTCGTGACATCCATGCAGGTGATCTATACGTCGCGCTCAAAGGAGAACGTTTCGACGGGCATCAGTTTGTTGCTGAAGCAAATTCATCTGGTGCTGTCGGTGCGCTGGTGAGTGACTCTCAGTCGGTCGATGTGCCGCAGGTGCAGGTCGACGATACACGTATCGCGCTGGGGCAGCTGGCGGCATACTGGCGTAAAAAATTTACTGGCAAACTGATCGGAATTACCGGCAGTAATGGCAAGACTTCGGTGAAGGAAATGTGCCGAAAAATTCTGACTGATTATTCTGATGTGTCTGAAGTGCTATCAACAAAAGGCAATCTGAATAATGATATCGGTCTGCCGATGATGCTGCTCGAACTGACTGATCAGCACCAGTTTGCGGTCATCGAAATGGGCGCAAATCACGTCGGTGAGATCGATTACCTTACGTCGATAGCGCGGCCCGATGTCGCCGTGGTGACAAATGCCGGGCCTGCACATCTCGAAGGTTTTGGTTCGCTGGAAAATATAGCAAAAGCAAAAGCTGAGATATACAAAGGTTTGTCAGGCAACGGTGTCGCGGTGGTTAATCTGGATGATGCTTTTAGTTCGATGTGGATTGATTATTGTTCAGAATACAGTGCGGGCAAGAGTGTTGTCACTTTTTCCATGCTGGATGACTCTGCAGATGTTTTTGCGAAACTGACTGCTGACAATTGTTATCAGATTATCACCTCAGATGATCGTGCTGATCTACAGCTTAAGGTGCCCGGTAAGCATAATGTGATGAATGCACTTGCTGCAATCGCAGCGACATCATCACTCGAAGTTCCGTTGCAGGATATCGTTGTTTCACTGTCTGAGTTTGAAAACATTCAGGGTCGATTAACTGCTGTAAACAGCGAAGCTGGCTTCCGTGTTATCGATGATACCTATAATGCGAACCCGCTATCTGTGTCTGCTGCGATCGATGTGCTTGCGGATATGCAGACGGACACCGTTCTGGTCCTGGGTGATATGGCAGAGCTGGGAGAAGATGCAGACAAGTTACACGGTGAGATAGGTGCCAAAGCAAAAGATGCTGGTATCAAGGCGCTATATGCTACCGGAAAGTTAAGCGAGAGTACGGTTGCGGCGTTCGGTGAAAATGGATTTTATTTTAAAAATAAAAACGACTTGATAAATGCTTTAAATAAAAATCTAACGGCAGATGAAGTTGTATTAGTAAAAGGTTCTCGCAGTGCGGCTATGGAAGAAGTAGTTGAACGGATATTAACCCAAAAAAATAAAAACAAGAGGGTGAACTAATGTTTTTGACATTAGCTGAATATCTACAACAATATGAAAGCGGTTTTTCCGTTTTTCAATATATTACTTTACGCGCCATTTTTGGCACCATTACCGCACTGGTTTTATCCCTGGTGATCGGGCCAACCATGATACGTAAATTGTCCAGCTATAAGATAGGACAGCAGATACGTGATGATGGCCCGCAATCGCATCTCTCCAAAGCAGGTACGCCTACTATGGGCGGTGCTTTGATACTTGTCTCCATCGCGATCAGCACTCTGTTATGGGGCGACCTGTCCAGTGAAAAAATTTGGGTCGTCTTAGGTATCACCATGGCATTTGGATTGATCGGTGGTGTCGACGATTATAAAAAACTGGTTTATGGCAACGCCAAAGGCCTGTCTGCCAAAGCTAAATATTTCTGGCAGACCGTCTTCGGTTTTGCTGCAGCGTATTATATTTTTACCAGCGCGACAACGCCGGTCGAAACAACACTGATCGTTCCATTTCTGAAGGATGTGATGTTTCCGCTGGGAGGCGGTTTTGTTGTGCTGACATACCTGGTGATCGTCGGCAGCAGTAATGCGGTAAATCTTACAGACGGTCTCGACGGTCTGGCGATCATGCCTACGGTGATGGTAGCAGGTGCTCTCGGTGTGTTCGCTTATCTTACAGGCCACGCCACGTTTGCAAACTACCTTGGTATTCCCTATGTCTCTGGCGTTGGTGAACTAACTATTTTCTGTGGCGCACTGGTCGGCGCCGGTCTCGGTTTCTTATGGTTCAACACTTACCCTGCGATGGTATTCATGGGTGATGTCGGTGCTCTGGCATTAGGTGCGGCGTTGGGTGTGATCGCAGTTTATGTCAGGCAGGAGCTCGTGCTAGTCATCATGGGTGGGGTTTTCGTGATGGAAACTGTCTCGGTGATATTGCAGGTCGGCTCCTATAAGTTAACCGGTAAGCGGATATTTCGCATGGCGCCTATCCATCATCATTTTGAATTGAAAGGCTGGCCGGAGCCAAGGGTAATCGTGCGTTTCTGGATCATCACCGTAGTACTGGTGCTGATCGGTTTGGCTTCATTGAAAGTTAGATAGCACTTTTAGATAGAGATATGGGCGTATTAAATATAATGACTACGAAACCTGAACAAGCTGTTTATACACTGGTCGTCGGACTGGGTAAGACAGGTTTGTCTGTGGTGCGTTATCTGCACGCTTTAGGTGAAGCAGTTATCGTTGTCGATAGTCGTGATATTCCGCCTGGTCTCAATGTGTTAAAAAGTGAGTACGGTGATGTCGAGTTGCATACAGGTGCCTTCGATGTTTCATTGTTTACCAATGCGCATCGAATCATTGTCAGCCCGGGCGTCGCATTAGCAGAACCTGAACTGGTTGCTGCAAGGAAGAACAACATCGAGATAATCGGTGATATAGATCTGTTTGCACACGAAGTAAAAGCGCCCGTCGTCGGTATAACGGGTTCGAATGGAAAATCGACTGTCACTACCTTGCTGGCGATGATGGCATCGCAGTCAGGTCTGAAAACGGTAGCCAGTGGAAATATCGGCCTTCCGGTGCTGGATTCTCTGAGTGATGAAATCGGTCTGTACGTGCTCGAACTATCAAGCTTTCAATTGGAGACACTGCAGAGTTTGCCGATGAAAGCGGCTGTGGTATTAAATATAAGCGCAGACCATCTGGATCGATATAAAGATCTGGCGGCTTATGCGATGAGCAAACAGGTCATCTATGAAAATGCCGATGTCCTGGTGGTAAATAAAGATGATGCGCTGGCAAGTCAGATAAATCATCCAGCAAGAAAAAGACTGTGTTTTACATCGGGTGTAGCTGCAGATAATGAGTTTGGTCTATGTGACATCGACCCGGTTAGCCTGTGTTTTGGTCAGCAGAAATTGATCGCAGTTGATGATCTAAAAATCAAAGGCAAGCATAATATACAAAACGCGCTGGCAGCGCTTACGCTCGGTTATGCGATCGGTCTGTCGATAGAAGACATGATCGTCGCTTTAAAACAGTTCAAAGGTTTGCCGCATCGTGCACAATTCGTCGCACAGATAGATGGCGTGAACTGGATCAATGATTCTAAGGCAACGAATGTGGGTGCGACGATTGCCGCACTTCTCGGTCTGCCGAACAAACATGTGCTGATCGCAGGCGGTATCGCAAAAGGCGCTGATTTCGCAGAACTGACTGAGATTGTCAGGCAGAAATGTCGCGCAGTAATCTTGCTGGGTAAAGACGCTGAAAAAATCCAGTCCGTTATGCCTGAAGAAGTAACGGTCAAACGTGTCAACGATATGCAGTCTGCGGTAATCGCAGCGCAAGCATTGGCGCAACAGGGTGATAATGTCCTGCTGGCACCGGCCTGTGCCAGTTTTGATATGTTTGAAAACTTTGAGCAACGTGGTGATGTCTTCATACAGTCAGTGGAGGCATTGAAGTCATGAATCAGACGATGAACATGGCGGCTGAAAAACTTTCCGGCCTGACTTCGATTAGATCGACGCGAACTCAATTAGCCAACTGGTTTGGTATGAAGATCGATGCTGATGATCTTGATCCGGTTTTATTGATCGCTTTTATAGCGTTATTAACCATCGGCGTCATCATGGTGGCATCCTCCTCTATCAGTATTGCCGACAGAAATTTTTCTAATCCGTTTTATTATCTGCAACGCCAATTAGTGTTCGTGGCCATCGGATTGGTAGCAGCAATAAGTGTTTTCAGGATCCGGCTGGTGCAGTGGGAAAAATCCGGTATGGCGTTATTGATTTTTGCGCTTTTTTTACTGGTGCTGGTTTTGATTCCCGGTGTAGGAAAAACGGTGAATGGTAGTACACGCTGGTTGTCACTCGGTGTATTTAATCTGCAGGTTTCAGAACTGGTAAAACTATTCCTGGTTATCTATGTGGCAGGTTATCTCGTCCGTCACGGTGATGCAGTGCGTAATTCACTCATAGGCTTTCTTAAGCCGATGTTGATGGTTGGTCTGGCAGGGTTATTGTTACTGTTAGAGCCGGATTTTGGTGCAACGGTGGTAATCATGGGTACGGTATTAGCGATGACGTTTTTGGCTGGTGCACGGTTTATACAATTTATCTCATTCGTATTAATTTTTGTCAGCGCTGCAGTCATGCTGGTGGTGACTTCACCATATCGCATGCAGCGCTTAACATCTTTTGCTAACCCGTGGGCAGATCCTTTCGACAGTGGTTTTCAGTTGACACAATCATTGATCGCAGTCGGTACTGGTGGATGGTTCGGTACCGGTCTTGGTGGCAGCGTGCAAAAACTGTTTTATCTACCGGAGTCGCATACGGACTTTTTATTTGCCGTGTTATCAGAAGAACTGGGGTTCATAGGTGTGACCGTTGTCATTCTATTGTA
>JADFWF010000115.1 GCA_015222965.1 Pseudomonadota bacterium
AACATAAGCAGAGACAATAATAGCGAGGTGGTCTTGATCGGGGTGCCAGAATTTGGCCTTTTTTTAGACACCTCACCAATTTATCTAGCCCTGGCTAACAAGAATAATGTGCCAATTGAAAATGATGCACTTGGCGACATCCTCGGGAAAAACGCTCTCAAATCAGATCGGATTCATCCAAACACTGATGGGTATCAGGTACTTGCAGAAAGTATCGATTTTCTTCTTCAGCAATCAGGGGCAATTCAAAAGCAGCAATCAAACAATTAGACAGTCGTCCTAATAATAAACGAGTTGACATTTTTTGACGTTTCGTCATATTATCGCTCTCCATGCCAACACTGTCACGAAAACAACGCGATATGCTCGAACGAGAAGAACTCATCCTCTCCACCGCGCAGACACTTTTGAATCAACACGGTTATAACCATCTGACCATGGACCGGGTGGCTGAAACTGTCGAGTACTCAAAAGGCACCATCTACAACCATTTTGCCAGTAAAGAAGACCTGGTCTGCTCTCTCTGTTGCCGCTTGATAAATAACCTGATCGATGTTTTTGAACGCGCCTACCAGTATCCGGGAACAACGCGTGAGCGGTATTCTGCGATAGGTATCGGTTATTCACTCTATAACCAGCTGCACCCTATGGACACACAAAATATTCAGACCGTAAAAAACAATGCCGTTCGAGAAAAAGTGAGTGAAGATAAACTGGCCGAGATGGAATCACTCGAACAAAAGATCACCAAAATTACACGCAGTATCGTACAGGAAGCAATAGACTGCGGCGACCTTAACAAAGAACATCAGGACAACGTAGACACGATCGTGTTCGGCTGCTGGTCCATGCACTATGGCGCACTATTACTGGATCAGTCAGACATTCCATTGCAGAATCTGGGCTTCAGCCCGGTAGTCAACATGTTATGGAAAAATGCCAATATTTATCTTGATGGTTACCAATGGCTGCCATTAAGCACAAACACCGATTCAGATAAACTGTTTGAAAAAATATCATCTGCTCTTTTTGATGGTGAAATAGACTTACTGAAAAAAGCTGTATAGAGATCACTGTTTTTATAAAGCAATGATTACGAACTAATAAAAACAACCGGGGATAAAACTATGATCGAGTCATATACGCGTTGGATAATACGCTGGAGATACCTTGTTGTACTCGTCACACTCGCACTAACATTCGCTGCTGCTTCCGGCGGGCGATTCTTAGGCTTCAGCAACGACTACCGGATGTTTTTCGGTGAAGATAATCCCCAACTGCTGGCATTTGAAAAAATGCAGGCGACGTTTAACAAGAATGACAACGTTATGTTTGTCATCACCCCAAAATCAGGGAAGGTCTTTTCAAAAGAGACACTGACCGTCATCAAAGACATTACCCATGAAGCATGGCAGACACCCTTCTCTACCCGTGTCGATTCGATCACCAATCACCAGCACACCACCGCGGAAGAAGACGACCTTATCGTCGATGACCTGGTCGTTGACCCGGATAGCCTGACGGACAGTGACCTGTTAAAAATTCAATCGATTGCAATCAATGAGCCTATGCTCGTCCACAGACTGATATCACCCGACAGTAAGTTCGCAGGGGTAAATGTCACCGTCCAGCTTCCCGGTAAAGCACTTGATGAAGTACCTAAAACAGTCGCATTCGCACGACAGCTGAAACAGACCATGCTGGATAAATATCCTGAAGTGGAGATCCGTCTTGTCGGCATGGCAGTAATGAATAACGCCTTCCCTGAAGCCAGCAAGGATGATGTCGTCAACCTCTATCCACTCGCATTAGGTTTTATCGTTCTCACCCTGTTTATTCTGTTACGTGGTCTAAGCGGCACAATAGCGACCTTCATCATGATCATAATGTGTATCGTGACTGCGATGGGGCTTGCCGGCTGGTCAGGCATATTACTGTCTCCACCGGTCATGTCTGCACCCATCATGATTTTGACCATGGCGATTGCTGACGCTGTACACCTGCTTGTGACCATGCGCCATGAGCTTGCTATCGGTCTGGATAAAAATAAAGCCATCGTCGAAAGCATGCGCATCAACTTCCGCCCGATATTCGTTACTTCACTAACAACGGTGCTCGGTTTTTTAAGCCTTAACTTCAGCGATGCACCACCGTTTCACGACCTGGGCAATATCGCATCTATCGGTGTT
Source organism: Pseudomonadota bacterium (assembly GCA_015222965.1). Taxonomy (GTDB): domain Bacteria; phylum Pseudomonadota; class Gammaproteobacteria; order SZUA-229; family SZUA-229. The sequence goes on from JADFWF010000115.1 coordinate 2,190, forward strand.
GCGGCCGCCTTCATCTTCTCCGTTACCTTCCTGCCTGCCATCGTCAGCATATTGCCCGCGACCGGTAAAAAAGAAGTTGCCGGCAAACAGATGATGACTCGATTTGGCGAGTTTGTTATCGCTAAACAAAAACCGCTCCTGGTAGGCAACGCTTTAATAATAATCGTGCTTGCAACGTTCGTCCCGCTGAATGAATTAAACGACCAGTTTGTTAACTACTTTGATGAGAGCATAGAGTTTCGCCGCGATTCCGATTATGCTGCTGAAAATCTGACGGGCGTATACTACATCGACTATGCACTTGGTACTGAAGAATCCGGCGGTATCAGTGACCCTGATTACCTTGCCAATGTCGCAAAGTTCTCACAATACCTGCGTTCCCAGCCGGAAGTTATTCATGTACAAACTATCTCTGACACATTCAAACGTCTGAACAAAAACATGCATGGCGACGACCCGGCATGGCAGCGCCTGCCGGAAGAACGCAACCTTGCGGCGCAATATTTACTGTTGTATGAGATGTCACTTCCCTACGGCCTTGATCTAAACAACCAGATTGACGTAGACAAGTCGGCAACAAAAGTTGCTGTTACTATACAGACACTGACATCAAATGAAGTTATAGCCTTTGATGATGCAGCTATACGATGGTTAAACGAAAACACACCTTCCATTAAACCCTACACCGGCAGCCCTACGATAATGTTTGCTCACCTGGGTAAACGTAATATCAATAGCATGCTCACCGGTACCACCGTCGCACTGATCCTGATATCAGCTGTACTGGTATTTTTCCTGGGATCGCTCAAATACGGTTTTATTAGTTTATTACCCAACCTGACACCTGCACTCGCCGCTTTTGGTATCTGGGGTATCACCGTCGGGCAGGTAGGAATCGGACTTTCCATCGTGACAGGTATGACACTGGGTATCGTGGTAGACGATACCGTGCACTTCCTGAGCAAATATCTGCGTGCGCGCCGCGAAAAAGGCCTGAATGCCGAAGATGCTGTACGTTATGCCTTTAACAATGTAGGGCTTGCTCTACTGGTCACTTCAGTGGTTCTTATAACCGGCTTTATGATTATGGCGCAGTCACATTTTTACATAAATTCAAGTATGGGATTGCTGACCAGTGTAGTCATCGCCCTTGCTCTTATTATTGACCTGACACTTTTACCCGCTCTGCTGATGAAATTTCCCGGCAGAACCTTTGCTGCTAAGGCAGGAGAAAAATAATGAATAACACTCTATTAAAAAACACAATTTTTGCAGGCACACTGCTTTTAGCGTCGGGATTCATCCATGCAGAAACAGCGGAAGACAAAGGCATGTCTATTGCCGTTGAGTCAGATAAAAGAGATACCGGCTTTACTGACCAGACCGCCAACATGGTGATGGAACTTCGTAACAAACAGGGTGATGTAAGTAAACGTACTATCCGTATAAAAACCCTTGAAGTCATCGGTGACGGCGACAAATCAATGTCGATCTTTGATAAACCTGCAGACGTTAAAGGCACTGCCTTCCTCACCTACTCTCACGCCTTAAAACCTGACGAGCAGTGGTTATATCTGCCTGCATTAAAACGTGTGAAACGCATCAATTCAAAAAACAAATCCGGCCCGTTCATGGGCAGCGAGTTTGCTTATGAAGATCTTGCTTCTCAGGAAATCGAAAAATACTCATATAAATTTATCCGTGATGAAAAAATTAAAACTGATGAATTCCCCGATGGCGTTGATTGTTTTGTCGTAGAACGTTATCCAGCTTATGAACACTCTGGATATACTAAACAGCTCGCCTGGATAAACAAAGACAGATACGTTGCAGAAAAAATTGAATTTTATGACAGGAAAAATGATCTTCTAAAAACTTTGATCAACAACGGTTATAAACAGTATCTGGATCAATACTGGCGTCCGGCTGAAATGTTTATGGCAAATCATCAGACAGGAAAGAGTACTTTATTGACCTGGGAAAACTATAGCTTCAAAAATGGTTTAAGCGATAAAGATTTCAGTCGTAACAGCCTCAAGCGAGCTCGATGAGCTCGTAATGAACAATGAATAGTGAATAATGAATAATGAAAAGCTGTCATTGCGAATGAATCGTGACACTCTCCTCAGGAAATCTCTAACATATAAAAAGATTGCTTCGTACCTCGCAATGACGTT
>JADFWF010000116.1 GCA_015222965.1 Pseudomonadota bacterium
GCTTTAGGCAATGAAGAAGGCTTTAAAGCAAAACAGTTTGCCGCCATAAAACAACTGGATATAAAGATAAACGTACTGCCGCTACTTAAGAAAGAAGTGGAGATAAATACTATTCGCTTGCATGGACTCGACGTTTCTTTAGAGATTGCTAAAAACAAGTCCAACAACTGGTCAGGCCTGTCACAACCTGCTGTAGAAGGTGAAGTGAGCGAGCCTGCTGAAGAAAAGCAGCAACAGGTTTCAGAAAAAAAGACTGACTCACCACTGCGGTCGCTAAAAGTGGAAGGTTTTGAGTTTGTTGATGCGGTGATTCGCTACGATGATCGTAGCAGTAATACCCTGGCGACGGTTTCGGAGTTAAACCTGACGACTAGTGCGATCACATTCGACGAACCGATCGATGTGAAATTTGGTGCTCGTATCGAAAATAATAAACCGGCAATTGATACGCGTCTAAATCTGAGTACGCAACTAACTTTTAATAAAGAATTAACAAAATTTAATCTCAACGATTTTGTGTTTACCATACTGGCGAAGGCGAATGAGTTTATTCCGCAGCAGGAACAGATAGAAATAAAATCCAATATCGATGTCTCAATGGATGAACAGCGTGTCATCTTAAAACAGTTGCGGTTATCAGCATTAGGCACGACGACTGTAGCAGATATCACGATCTCACAGTTTTTAGAAACGCCCGTTATACAGGGAGGCATTGAAGTGCAGCCATTCAATGCGCGCGAGATTGCAAAACGTGTTGCAGTGGAATTGCCGGAGATGGCAAAAGCGGATGCATTACATCGGGTGTCAATTAAAACGAAGATAAAATTACAGGGAGAAAAATTCCAGGCCAATGAATTTTCTTTGAAGCTTGATGATAATACCTTGAGCGGCTGGATCCATGTCATCAATCTGACGAAACAGCAATTGCGTTACGATCTGGCCTTCGACCAGTTAAATGTTAATGATTACATGCCGCCAGTGGTTGAGCAGGTCGTAGCAGAAAACAACGTGGCAGCAGGCATGGCGGTGCCGTCAGAAAATGCGGCAACTGGTGATGAAAAAATTGAGCTGCCTGTCGAGATGATGCGCAAGCTGGATATAGAAGGTGATTTTAAAATCGCTTCTTTAACCGCAAAAGAATATCAGATAAAACAGTTTTTGATGTCGATTAAGGCGCACAAAGGACTGATAGATATTAAACCGCTGGCAATGCAGGTATTGCAGGGACAGGTAGATGCTGCGGTTAAGATCAATGTGCAAAAAGAAATACCAGCGTACGCAATTAATCTCAAAGTAAATCAGGTTCAGGCTGGACCCGTGGCCAACCCTTTCCTCGTCGGCATGATGGGTGAGAAACCCTTAAAAATGGAAGGCGCAGTAAATCTGAGAATGGCTGTAAACACCGCAGGGGAATCTGTCAATCAACTGAAAAAAGCCAGCAAAGGACAGATCGTGTTTGATATGAAAGAAACGGCAGTGCACGGTTTTGATCCGGAGTACTACATGCGCTCATCTATCGCGACTTATGTCGACAGCAAAGGTTTTGGCCTGTCGAAAACTATCATGGGTAGTTACAAACCGCGTGAAGTAACGGTGTTCGACAAGATTCACAGCACGATAAATTTAGCTAATGGAAAAGCACGTACCGATGATTTTTTGATGTCAGCCAAACGTGTGAAGGTGACGGCTAAAGGCCATGTCGACATCATGAATGATACGCTGGATATGATAACTTCTGTCAGTCTGCCGCGCGGAAAAACTTCGGTAGAAAAGATTTTAGACGAGCCAGTGTTCGTTCATGTGTTCGGTCCGTTCGATGCCCTGGAATACAAACTGGATACTGATCGTCTGAAAAAATCCACGACTGATGTGCTGAAGACCCAGGCAAAAGTAAAGCTCGATGCAGAGAAGCAGCGTTTAAAGGATAAAGCTGAGGCTGAAAAACAACGCTTAAAAGCAAAAGTCGATGAAGAAAAACGCAGAGCAAAAGAAAAAGCCAGACAGGAATTGAAGAAAAGTACAGACAAATATCAGGACAAATTAAAAGACAAGTTAAAAGGTCTGTTCTAGATGTCATTCTCATCGCGTTTGCTTGACTGGTATAGATTATACGGCCGGCACGATCTTCCCTGGCAGAAAAATTCATCGTTATACCGCACCTGGGTGTCTGAGATCATGCTGCAGCAGACGCAGGTTGCCACGGTGATCCCGTATTTCAAAAAATTTATGCAGCGTTTTCCTGATGTATCAACACTGGCGCAGGCCTCACAGGATGATGTGATGCTGTATTGGGCGGGACTTGGTTATTACAGCCGTGCCAGAAACCTGCATAAAGCAGCGCGAACGATTGCAGAAAAACATGAAGGGGAATTTCCACAGTCGTACGATGATGCGCTGGCATTACCGGGCATCGGACCATCAACGGCAGGTGCCATACTCGCACAGGCGCTCGGCCAGCGACATGCCATCCTGGATGGCAACGTAAAACGAGTGCTGGCGCGGTATCAGGTGATAGAGGGCTGGTATGGCCACTCCTCGGTAGAGAAGCAACTCTGGTCGTGGGCGGAAAAATATACACCTGATCAGGATGTGGCTGATTATACGCAGGCGATTATGGACCTGGGAGCAACGGTGTGTACTCGTGCATCCGCAAAATGTGATATCTGCCCGCTGATGGAAGAGTGTCAGGCTTATCACTCTGATCGTGTAGCTGAGCTGCCAACCAGAAAACCCAAAAAGAGTTTGCCGGTAAAAGAAAAGCGTTTGCTGATTATCCGTAATGAGAAAGGCGCCTACCTGATGGAAAAACGGCCGCCGGCGGGCATCTGGGGTGGTTTGTGGAGCCTGCCCGAGCTGGCGATGGATCAGCCGGTGGATGAAACGGTTTGCCAGAGCTGGCAGTTAACGGTAAATGATTACAGTGATTTGCCGGTATTTCGCCATACTTTCAGCCATTTTCATCTTGATATCACGCCGTGTGAGGTTGATATTGTGGCTGTGAAACAGTCCATTGCTGAACTAGAGCACTATCGATGGTTCAGGGATATTAGCCAGTTGGCACTTGCTGCACCCGTCAGTGCAATTTTCAAAAAGGTAAATGACAACCTGTAGGTGAGAATTCATTCGCACCTACAGTGGGTAAATAATCGATTGAAATCGCTAAAGGAACTTGACTCAGGCGCGTCGAGTCGATTAAATACGCCTTCCTTTGAGCCGGTCGAGTATTGGTTCAAGAAAGTTGTCATATCTTGAAAATGGCCGAATAGCTCAGTTGGTAGAGCAGCGGATTGAAAATCCGCGTGTCCCTGGTTCAATTCCAGGTTCGGCCACCA
>JADFWF010000014.1 GCA_015222965.1 Pseudomonadota bacterium
ATATTTCTGCTCAGCAAAGAAGCGGAAGTTTAGCAGTCTTTCAGACTGTGTGGCAAGACATTTTTGAATTTATTTCAAATTAAATTCTGTTTCCAGAGCTTAATCCTGCTTCAAAAAAATCCCGCCTCCCAACGCAGGCGCGAATAATACATAAAACTTATTGTGGTGTACAGAACTAATTTAAAAAAAGTGAAAATAGTTTCCAATATAAGCAAAAGGCATGTTCTTTCTATGTGATTTACGGCATATTTCAGCTTTATCATCAATCATATTAATTAAGACAGTAGAAAAACAACTATCACAGATGGGACCATACGATATCAATAATAAAAATTTACTCAGTCATGAGAACAGCCCCTATCTATTACAGCACGCCGATAACCCCGTGCACTGGATGTCATGGAATGAGAACTCTCTGGCACTGGCCAGGCAGACAAACAAACCAATACTCCTGTCTATAGGATATTCCGCCTGCCACTGGTGCCACGTTATGGCACATGAATCCTTTGAAGATCAGCAGACGGCTGACCTGATGAATGAACTCTTTATAAACATCAAAGTTGATAAAGAAGAACGCCCGGATCTGGACAAGATATATCAGAACGCCCACTCGATGCTTACCGAACGGCCCGGCGGCTGGCCTCTCACCGTCTTTTTAACACCTGATACACATATGCCTATTTTCGCCGGCACCTATTTTCCACCCGCAGCCAGGCACGGGCTGCCTGCATTTAGCCATCTATTACAGCAGATAAGCGATATCTGGCTAACCCGTAAAACAGATATCCAGCAACAGTCGGGGGCGCTGCAGTCAAGCTATCAACGAATCTATGAATCGTCGAGACCAGAGACGGCTGAGTTTAACCGTGCCGTCATCGACATCGCGCGAAACCAGATAGAAAAACAGTTTGATAGCAGAAACGGCGGATTTAGCAGTGCACCTAAATTTCCACACCCATCTATTATAGAGTTTGCACTCAAACACTGGAGCCGTACCAAACAATTAGCTCGACCGGACCCACGCCCAGATCATCAAATACTGCATACCGCCATCTTCAGCTTGGAGAAAATGGCCGAAGGCGGACTTTTCGACCACATCGGCGGCGGTTTTTGCCGCTATTCAACCGATGAATTATGGATGATTCCACATTTTGAAAAAATGCTTTATGACAACGGCCCATTATTATCTCTATATAGTCAGGCGTGGAAGATCCAGAAACGAAACAACATGGCCAACTCATTATTTTTTGACACAGCCTGCGAGACCGCCAACTGGGTGATGCGAGAAATGCAGTCAGAAGAAGGCGGCTACTATTCAGCACAGGACGCAGACTCAGAAGGCAGTGAAGGTAAATTTTTTGTCTGGTCTAAAGATGAGATCAATACACTATTAGATAAAAATACTGACGAACAAAACATCAGCGCACAGACAGTCGAGCTATTCAAACAGCGTTTCGGGCTCGATAAGGATGAAAACTTCGAAGGTTTCTGGCACCTGCACGGCTATATCCAGGAACAGGCGTTAGCCATCGAACACAAACTGGACGCAGAAACACTGCACCAGCAATTCCAGCAGATCCGGCAGACACTGTTCGAGCAGCGCGACAAACGTGTACACCCTGAAACCGATACGAAAATATTATGCGCATGGAACGGTCTGATGATCCACGGCATGTCGATGGCAGGACGTTTGTTAGAAATTCCAGACTATATAGTGTCCACATCGCGCGCCGCGTATTTCATAAAGAATCATTGCTGGGTTAACAATCAGCTATTCGCCAGTTACAAAGATGGAAAAGCCACGCTCAACGCCTATATCGACGATTATGCTTTCCTCATACACGGCTTGCTGGAATTATTACAGGGCAAATGGGATAACGAACTCTATACCTGGACACTGGAACTGGCTGACAAGATGCTGGTCGACTTTGAAGACAGCAACTACGGCGGTTTTTATTTCACCAGCCATAACCATGAGGCACTGATCCAACGATTAAAAAGCTTTAGTGATGACGCCATCCCTTCAGGCAATGCGGTTGCAGCTTACGCATTAAATCGACTCGGCTACCTGTCAGGACAGCAAAAATATATTGATGCTGCCGAAAACTGCCTGAAATCTGCCTGGTCCTCGATAAACCACTACCCGGTTTCTCACTGCGCGCTGCTGAATGCGCTGAATGAATATCTCACCCCACCCGATATCCTCATCATAAGGAGCCACGCCAGGGAAGAAAGCCAATGGTCATCACTCACACGGCAGTATTATTTACCCTTCACACTGGTATATAATATCCCCGCAGATCAAACACCGCCCGAATCACTAAGCAGCAAGATTGCGACGGAAACAAGCCTCGCCTACCCTTGCAGCGGAATGACATGCCACAGTCCCATCAGCAGCCTGCCTGAATTAGAAACTTATCTACAGACCAACTGTGCGGAATAACAGTTATCGCGTTTTGGAATAAATGACTGAAAAGCGCCTAAAAGCGGCGAACTCACCGCTCTGTTTAGATTAAATACAAATCGAAACAATAAAAACAACACCTTAGATACTTGCGCTACTCGATACTTTAGGAGTATGGTTATATCCTCTGAATTATACATAGTCAGAAGACTGTCTAACTATTACTAATACGAACACAATTACGAGGATAAAAACATGGCTGATCGCAAACTAACCATTATCGCTACAAAGGGTACCCTGGACTGGGCTTATCCTCCTTTCATTCTTGCATCTACAGCTGC
>JADFWF010000117.1 GCA_015222965.1 Pseudomonadota bacterium
GCAGTCATCAGTTAAAAACAAAAAGACTAAAAACCCGTGTCCTCAGTGGCACAGACGATGGTTTTTGCTTTTACTGCCAACTGATGACTGCAAACTGCCAACTTCTCTTTCGGCTCAATAACAGACATTCACGGCCTGAACAAATTTGAACTAATATTAACTCAACTTCCCGTGACATTGTTTGAATTTTTTCCCGGAACCACAATAACAGGGGTCGTTGCGTCCGATTTTTTTCTGCGCACGCTGATAAGGTTGTGCAGCCTGACCTTCGGGCTCACCTTCTGCAGGTGGCTGTTGCATACCTTCTGCATCGGCATGCTGATAATTTACATTAGCAACTTCAGGGTTTTCGTTCGCTTCGAGTTGCTCGACTTCTTCGCTCGACTGAATTTTCACCTTCGAAAGAACGGTGATCACTTCATACTTCATTTTTTCAAGTAGCTCGGTAAACATTTCAAACGCTTCGCGTTTATATTCCTGCTTGGGGTTCTTCTGTGCGTAACCACGCAGACCGATACTTTGACGTAGATAATCCATCGCTGCCAGATGTTCTTTCCACAATTTATCCAGCACATTCAACATCACATGTTTTTCATAGTTGCGCATGCCTTCATCGCCAACCATGGCAACTTTTGCATCAAAATCTTCCACGATTGCAGACTGGATCTTTTTACGCAGTCCTGCCTCATCAAGCATGTTATCTTCTTCCAGCCATCGTGCAGCCGGTATCCGCTGCCCAAATTCCTCTTCCAGTGCATTCTCAAGTCCTTCGATGTCCCATTGTTCATCAAGGCTGCCATGCGGGATATAGGAAGTAACAACATTATCTATGATTTCTTCACGGATACTGATGATGGTTTCTGAAAGATCTGATTCAGCCATCATTTCATTACGCTGAGAATAGATAACACGACGCTGGTCGTTTGCCACATCATCGTATTCGAGCAATTGCTTACGTATGTCGTAGTTATGTCCTTCGACCTTACGCTGCGCATTTTCGATAGCGCGGTTAACCCATGGGTGCTCTATCGCCTCACCTTCTTCCATGCCTAATTTTTTCATCAGTGCACCGACTTTATCCGATGCAAATATGCGCATTAGATCATCTTCCAGTGACAGGTAGAATCGGCTGGAACCCGGGTCACCCTGTCGACCTGAACGGCCGCGCAACTGGTTATCGATACGGCGCGATTCATGGCGTTCGCTACCGACTACGTGCAGGCCACCGGCATCCAAAACTAGCTGGTGACGTTTTTCCCATTCCTGCGTTATTTTATCTCGCTGCGCATCATCAATACTGGCGTCAGCTTTTTTGGCCTTATTTAACTCCGCATCAAGATTACCGCCGAGCACGATATCCGTTCCGCGACCAGCCATGTTTGTGGCGATCGTCACTGCGGCGGGGCAGCCCGCATTTTCGATGATGTGCGCCTCATTCTCATGCTGTTTCGCATTTAATACATTATGCTCGATCTTGCTCTTTTTAAGCAGTGCCGAAATATGCTCAGAGACTTCGATAGAAGCAGTGCCGACTAACACCGGCTGCTTCCTGACCACGCAATCTTTAACGTCTTCGACGATGGCATTGTATTTTTCATCAGGTGACAGGAACACCAGGTCGGTATTATCAACACGTGTCATCGGTTTATTGGTCGGCACGATAACAACTTCGAGGCCATAGATCTGCAACAGTTCTTCAGCTTCAGTGTCAGCTGTACCGGTCATGCCTGAAAGCTTTTCGTATAATCTGAAAAAATTCTGGAAGGTGATCGATGCCAGCGTCTGGCTCTCGTTTTGAATGTCTACCCCTTCTTTCGCTTCTACAGCCTGATGCAACCCTTCTGACCAGCGACGGCCTTCCATGGTGCGGCCGGTAAACTCATCGACGATGATGACCTGGTTATCACGCACGATATAATGCACATCTTTTTCAAACAATACTGAAGCACGCAAAGCGGCATTTAAAAAATGCACCAGATTGATGTTGGCTGCACTATACAAAGAATCGTTTTCATCGAGCAGACCAACTTCGACGAGTATATCTTCGACGTGTTGATGACCTTGCTCGGTAATATGAACACTTTTATTTTTTTCGTCTACTGAAAAGTCACCTTCTTCGGGTTCTTCTTTTTCGGTTTGCCGGCCCTGCTCCAGCTTTTTAACGATGTCGTTAAACTTGATGTGTAAGTCACTATTTTCGCCGACCGAGCCGGAAATGATCAAAGGTGTTCTCGCTTCATCGATCAAAATTGAATCGACTTCATCGACGATGGCAAAAAATGGCGAACGCTGCACTTTTTCTTCTGCCGTAAAAGCCATGTTATCGCGCAGATAATCAAAGCCGTATTCATTATTTGTGCCGTAGGTTATATCCGCTGCGTAGGCCTGTTTTTTTGCTACAGGGTCCATACCTGAAATGCTGATACCGGTGGTCATACCTAGGAAATTGTACAGGCGCCCCATCCATTCAGCATCACGTTTTGCCAGGTAATCATTTACTGTGACCACGTGTACGCCTTTGCCGGGCAAAGCATTGAGGTAAGCTGCCAGCGTTGCTACCAGGGTTTTACCTTCACCCGTTTTCATCTCGGAGATCTTGCCGTTGTGCAAGACCATTCCGCCTATCAGCTGTACATCAAAATGACGCATCCCTAATACGCGGCGACTGGCTTCTCTTACCGCGGCAAAAGCTTCTGGTAACAGCTGGTCGATGGTTTCACCCTGAGGGTTATCTTCACTTTTCAGACGACCACGAAATTCCTGGGTTTTAGCGGCGAGCTGTTCATCGTCGAGCGCCTCAAAATCTGGCTCTAGCGCATTAATCTGATTAACTACTTTACGGTGTTTTTTGATAAGCCGTTCATTACGACTGCCAAAAACCTTCTTAACTGCATTCAAAATCATCTTGATTAATTAAACCTGTGACATCATTACGTTATGACGGTCGAAACAACCATCAAACAATAGAAAAATACGGCGTATTATGCCTGAGAACGACCGGCGGGTCATGTTTTTACTAACATGTTTCTACTAAAGGGAATATTGATCAGAGTATTACAAATACCTGGTAATTCCGCTGATCTTATCGAAGAGTTTTTAACGCAGTGCTACAAATTTAGCCGGATTAACCTGTCTGTCATTTTTAAGCACTTCAAAATGAACGTGCGGACCAGTCGAACGTCCGGTTGACCCCATCTGTGAGATCACCTGACCTTTCTCAACACTGTCACCAACTTTGACCAGTAATTTAGCATTATGGCCATAACGCGTGCTGTA
>JADFWF010000118.1 GCA_015222965.1 Pseudomonadota bacterium
ATCTAAAATAATTCAAGTCTTTCCAGGAACCAGTAAACACCGATTACTGATATAAAAACCGAGCCAGGTACAACGACAATTTTTCGGTAATTAAGTTTATCTTTAAACCAGGTTCGCAATAAAACAAACGCCATCAATATTACCGCAAGCTGCCCCAGTTCTACACCCACATTGAAACTGATCAATGCCACTGCAAAATCATCTGCAGGCATACCAAAATCTGACAGTACTCCGGCAAATCCCAGCCCATGTAACAATCCGAACAGGAAAACCAGAAATAACCGGCTCTTATGCAACTCTTTGACGAGTATGTTTTCAATACCGACATAGGCGATGGACAATGCGATTAGCGGCTCGACAACACTGGGGGGCAATTCAACAACATTATTCATCGATAATGCAAGCGTAATCGTATGCGCCACTGTGAACATGGTCACCTGCCATAATAATGGCGGCAGTCGTGTTGACAATAAAAACAGGCCGAGGATAAATAATATGTGATCAAGACCTTTGGGCACGATATGCTCGAAGCCTATCTCAATATATGAAGCAATGACCTCCAGAGTTGACTGCCTGGCAACAATTTCCGTAAGCGAGAATAATTCACTCGCCTTATCATCCTTTAACCATTGCCACTGTGACCAGTGCCATTGATCATTCTCCGTATCTACCTGTCTGACCCGGACCGCATTATCACCGAACTTAGACGGATAATACCACTGTAAAACATCTGCTGATCGCGGCAGTTTGCCAGCGATGGTTATGATGCTGATCCGCGGAACCTTGGTATAACCAGTGGGTGGGATGTCGACAGAGACAACGTGCAGATCGACTGATTCACCTGCCACGATTACTCCGATCGATTGTAGAAATTGCAGCCTGAAACTGTTAAACGCAAGCATCAGCTCATCGGCAGGCATTTTTCGAAAGTCATCATATTCATCAGCATTAGGCGCATCCTGAGTATTTTTATACTGCGCATTGATGCCAGTCAGCAGTGCTTCGATACTTGCACGAACCTCAATATTTAACGTTCTATCCTGGTCTACATTTATCTCAACCAGTGCCGGTTTGACAACATCGGCCGAAGCGGTACTGTAAGACAGACAGCTGAGAAAGAGAAAAACTATTAGCCTTTTCATAAGAACGCGGATAATACACATATTTTGAATAATAAATGAATAAATTTCTTACAAAAACGTCTAGTTATGGATGTAATTTAATCACTTAACTAACCTTTTATTTTCATTTGCGTTATTATTTGCACTCAAAATAAAAAAACAAAATAATAACCATAAAACCATATTTTAGATGAGGAATCTCCATGCCTACAATTGATCGCCGTACGTTCTTGAAACTTATGGGATTAAGCGCCACTGCAAGTGGTGCTGGTCTGTTATCTGCCTGCAACGAACAAGCCCCCGTTGTCAGCAACCCTGTAGCAGCCGAAGCTGCTCTGATACCAGATAACTTCTACGACCTGCCCATGCAAGGTAACGTGCGCGTTCTGCATACCACCGACTTCCACGGCCAGTTATTACCGGTTTATTTTAGAGAGCCAAACGTAAACCTGGGTGTTGGTGATGCCTTAGGCCGCCCGCCTCATCTGGTCGGCAATAAACTGCTTGAAGCGATGAACCTAAAAGCAGGCACACCTCAATCTTACGCTTACACCTACCTGGATTTTGAAAACGCCGCTGCCAAATACGGCAGGATGGGCGGTTTCCCACAGATGAAAACGCTGTTAGACCGTCTGCGTAAACAGGCCGGTGGCAAACAGAACACGGTGACCCTCGATGGCGGTGATCTATGGCAAGGATCTGGCACATCACTATGGACACGCGGTGTTGATATGGTTGAAGCGTCAAATATCCTTGGCGTTGACGTCATGGTCGGCCACTGGGAGTTCACCTATAAGGAAGAAGAAGTTTTAAGCAACGTCGCCCTGTTCAAAGGCGACTTTATCGGTCAGAACGTTCGTGTTAAAGAAGACTCCCTGATGGATGATAAATATATGGAGCTGGTCGATGCTAACGACGGCCGTGGTCTGTATGATGAAGATGCCGGTTACGCCTTCCAGCCCTATGTCATAAAAGAGATCAATGGCGCAAAGATATGTATCGTCGGCCAGGCATTCCCGCGTACCGGTAATGCCAACCCGCCGGAGTTCTTCCCGGACTGGTCGTTTGGCCTGCGTGAAGACGACATGATCGAACTGGTGGAAATGATCCGTGAAGAAGAAAAACCTGACGCGATCGTACTGCTGTCGCACAACGGTATGGATGTCGACATAAAAATGGCTGAACGCGTACCGGGTTTGAATGCGGTATTTGGCGGCCACACACATGATGGCGTACCTGAGCCAATCAAAGTTAAAAATGTTGAAGGCCATGACTGCTGGGTAACCAATGCCGGTTCTAACGGTAAATTTGTCGGTGTCATGGATTTTGATATCGTTGATGGCAAAGTCAAGAGCATGAATTACAACATGCTGCCTATCATTGCGAACGCGTTGCCGGCAGATAAAGAGATGCAGGCATACATCGATCAGATGCGCAGTACCAAGTACGATGAAAATATTGTCGAGAGCCGTGTTAAAGAGAAGTATTACAGTAAAGCACGTTTAGGCAAAAGCTATGCTGAAATCCTGGACGAAAAACTCGCCATCGCCGATCGACTGCTCTACCGTCGTGGCAACTTCATGGGCACCTGGGACCAGATCCTGTGTAATGCACTGCGCGAAGAGTACGATGCCGATGTAGCGATGTCAGCCGGCGTACGCTGGGGCACCACTACCCTCAAAGGCGACTGGATCACCATGGAAGATGTGATGACACAATGCTCACTGACCTATGGTGAAACTTATGTCACCGAGATGACCGGTCATGACCTGTTAAATATTCTTGAGCAGGTAGCAGATAACCTGTTTGACCCGGATCCTTACCTGCAGTCCGGTGGCGACATGGTTCGTGTCGGCGGCATGGATTACACCATCGACCCGACCAAACCTCTCTATGAGCGTCTCACCGATGCCCGTCTGGATAATGGCCATTTAATCGAAGCGGATAAAACCTACAAGATTGCCGGCTGGGCGCAGGTCAACAATACACCTGATGGCCGCCTGATGTGGGATGTTGTGCGCGATTACATCATCAAGAACAAAGGCAAGGACAATGTTTTAAAACTGCCTAAGATCAATCATCCTAAACTGGTTAACGTTGCCAGTAATCCGGGTATCGCTGATTATCCTGGTGAAGCCAGTTAAATAGAATAAAGTCACGATCGAGTTTATAAAAAGCCTCGAAGATAATTCTTCGAGGCTTTTTTCTATCAATAACTTTTTCACTTTTCATTATTCATTGTCTTCACCCAGTGAAGACCCTCGCGTTTCTAAACATCCGCATCCACGGTGAATCTTCCTGCCACTCATCCGGATGCCATGAGTGCTGCACTGTTCTAAATACCCGTTCAGGGTGTGGCATCATGATAGTCGCACGTCCATCATCGTTACAAAATCCTGTCAGACCTTCAGGTGAACCATTTGGATTTAACGGGTATGTCTCTGTTGCCCGTGTATCGTGGTCGACGAAACGCATTATCGATTTTGCATTTTGGCGTTGTTCATCTGATTTATATTCTGCACGTCCTTCACCATGAGCAACAGCGATCGGCATATGCGAACCAGCCATGCCCTGCATCAATATCGACGGCGACTCCATCACTTCAACGAGACTGAAACGCCCTTCGAACTGCTCTGAATTATTTCTTACAAAATGCGGCCAATGCTCTGCGCCGGGTATTAAGGTCTTCAGGTTCGCCATCATCTGGCAGCCATTACATACGCCCAGGCTGAATGTATCATCACGGTTAAAGTAAGTTTCAAATACTTCGCGTGCGCGTGAGTTAAACAAGATCGATTTTGCCCAGCCCTCTCCCGCGCCTAATACATCACCATAAGAAAAACCACCGCAAGCAACCAGTCCTTTAAAATCATCAAACGAAAGTTTGCCACTGAGAATATCACTCATGTGCACATCGACGGCATTAAAACCGGCACGGTCGAAAGCCGCAGCCATCTCTATCTGGCCATTGACACCCTGTTCTCTTAATACAGCGATGTTCGGCTTAACACCTGTTTTCACATAAGGCGCAGCCACATCTTCATTTAGATCAAAGCTTATCTTTGTGTTTAAACCCCTATCACTTTTTGCGATAGCGTCAAATTCCTGTTGCGCGCACTCAGGATTATCACGAAGACGTTGCATCTGATAACTTGTTTCACTCCATACCTGTTGTAACGGGATACGTGATGCAGAAAATACCGGGATACCGTTATTGTTTATCGTGACCTGATCATCTTCATATATCCGGCCAAGCTCGTGTACACAATCTGCCAGGTCTGCCGCAGCAAATGCTGCTTCAATATCTTGCAGATCATCACAGCGGATCTGCATTACACCACCGACTTCCTCATTGAATAATACCGACACTGCATCACTATCATTATCATGCAGCATCGAATCGAGCTGAATATTCAGCCCGCAGTGTCCGGCAAAAGCCATCTCACAAAGACAGGCAAAAAGGCCACCGTCAGAACGATCGTGCCAGGCGATAATCTTCCCCTGGCTGTTCAATTCCTGGAACACATTAAAGAATGCTTTTAACTGCAGCGCATCATCTACATCCGGCGGCACATCACCGATCTGTTTGCAGGTCTGTGCTAACGCGGAACCACCTAAACGGTTTTCACCAAAACCCAGGTCGATCAGCAGCAGTCCCGTGTCATCTATATCAGTGCGAATCTGCGGGGTTAATGTTTTACGCACGTCCGTTACCGGGGTAAATGCGGTAATGACTAAAGATAAAGGTGCAGTAACAGATTTATCAACGGCGCCGTCTTTCCATACCGTTTTCATCGACATGGAATCTTTACCGACAGGAATAGTAAGTCCCAGTTGAGGACAGATTTCCATACCGACCGTTTTGACGGTGTCGTATAAAACTGCATCTTCACCAGGGTGTCCGGCTGGCGCCATCCAGTTTGCCGACAGTTTTATATCGGACAGCTTAGCTATCGAAGAAGCCATGATATTGGTGATCGATTCCGCGATCGCCATACGGGCAGATGCAGGACCATCGAGCAATGCAATTGGCGTGCGCTCGCCGATCGCCATGGCCTCACCGCAATAACTTTCATAAGAAGAAGTCGTTACTGCCACATCAGCGACTGGCACCTGCCAGGGACCGACCATCTGGTCTCGTGTCACCATGCCAGTAACGGTACGGTCACCGATAGTGATAAGGAATGTTTTATTGGCAACTGATGGCAGCCTCAATACATTAAATGCCGCTTCCGTTATATCGATGGCATGTGTATCAAGCGCATCCTGTTTTACATCAACGCGTTTTACATCACGCAGCATTTTTGGTGGTTTGCCTAACAACACATCAAGCGGCATATCCACCGGGTAATTGTCAAAATGTCTGTCGTGGACTTTTAAGGTTTTAGCTTCAGTGGTGTCGCCTAAAATTGCATAGGGACAACGTTCGCGCTGACACAACTTTTTAAAATCATCGATACGCTCAGGATGAATCGCAAGCACATAACGCTCCTGTGACTCATTGCTCCAGATCTGCATCGGTGTCATGCCCGGCTCGTCATTGTGAACTTCACGCAGTTCAAACTCGGCACCGCGGCCTCCGTCGTAGACCAGTTCAGGTAAAGCATTTGATAGACCACCCGCGCCCACATCATGGATCGACAGGATGGGATTATTGCCTATCTGTGACCAGCAGCCATCGATAACTTCCTGGCAGCGTCTTTCCATCTCCGGGTTGCCCCGCTGCACCGAAGCAAAATCAAGATCCTCTGCACTGGCGCCGCTGTCCATCGATGAAGCAGCACCGCCGCCTAATCCGATCAGCATCGCCGGACCACCCAGTACCACGATCGGCGTACCAACAGGTAGTTGAAGTTTTTCGATATCCGGTTCACGAATATTACCGTAACCACCGGCAAGCATGATGGGCTTATGATAACCACGAACTTCTTCGCTCGGCTTTCCATCAATCATGGGCCCGGAAACTTTCTCTTCAAAGGTTCGGAAATAACCAGCAATATTCGGTCGTCCAAACTCGTTATTAAAGGCTGCTGAACCAATCGGCCCTTCCAGCATGATATCCAGCGCAGAAACAATTCGCTCGGGTTTGCCATAATCTGTTTCCCAGGATTGACCATAACCAGGAATTTTCAGATTAGAAACAGAAAAACCGCTCAGACCCACTTTAGGTTTGGAGCCACGACCTGTCGCACCCTCATCACGGATCTCACCGCCGGCTCCGGTTGCCGCACCAGGGAATGGTGAGATTGCTGTCGGATGGTTATGCGTTTCGACCTTCATCAAAATTGCGATATGTTCATCATGATATTCATATTGATGAGACTCGCCGTCTGGCACAAAACGTTTTGCTGAATGTGAAGCGATCACCGATGAGTTATCACTGTAGGCGCTGAGGACATCGACCGAATGTGACTCATAAGTATTACGTATCATATTAAATAGAGACCGGTCCTGCTGCTCACCATCGATAACCCAATCAGCATTAAATATCTTATGGCGGCAGTGTTCTGAATTAGCCTGTGCAAACATCATCAGCTCAGCATCAACAGGATTGCGCTTTATCGAAGTGAAATGCGCCATCAAATAATCAATTTCATCACCTGACATCGCAAGGCCCAGACGCTGATTAGCCTCATTTAAAGCTTCGACACCCTGCTCAAGAATATTGATCGATTCACCTGGAGACGGCTCATGATGACCAAACAGGCAATTTGCCGAATCCAGATCATCTAGCACCATTTCTATCATGCGATCATGCAGGCAGTCTGCAACTAGCTGCTGATTTTTTTCATCCCATTGAAAACCGTCGCCACACTGAACATGATAAGCAACACCGCGTTCGATCCGATTGATGAACTCCAGGCTGCAGTTATGGGCGATATCCGTCGCTTTAGATGACCAGGGAGATATGGTGCCGGCGCGCGGCACTGTCAGAAATAATTTACCTTCGCTGGAAGTCTCGGCTACATGGGGGCCGTAGCGCAGCAGTTTTTCGAGAACACCGGTCTCATCGGTATCCAGCGTTCTGTCAGCATTAACAAAGTGCACAAAATGGGCATTGAGCTGTTCGACGCCAGGTAAAACTGACTTAAGCTGATTTAGTAATTTTTCCTGACGAAATGTTGATAAAGCGGGTGAACCAATGAATGTCTGCATTTTTAGGTCTGGCTTATTAGGATTTTAATTATTGTAATACCGTCCTGTAGCCTGAAACGGCGACCAGACAGGGTGAAATTTAAGGCAGAATTTTACCCTGATTTAGTCAGCAAGTCGCGTTCTGTGCGTGATATTGCACTTGTAATTTACGTATTCGAACATATATTAAATATAACGAGTCAGATGTCGTATAATAACGACAGAACTTGACCGTTCTACTTTAGGGGATGACATGGCTTCGACGTGGGTAGCAAAACCTGAGGTGCATGCAGAGGTGCAAAGTTCCTCTTAAAACCGTTTGCAAAACTTATAGTTGCCAACGACGACAACTACGCTTTAGCAGCTTAA
>JADFWF010000119.1 GCA_015222965.1 Pseudomonadota bacterium
GCCGCGCAGATGGCGAAACAGGCCGGTTTTGACGGTGTAGAGATACACGCAGCAAACGGTTACCTGATCGACCAGTTCCTGCGTGATGGCAGCAACAAACGTGATGACAAGTACGGCGGCAATGAAGAGAACCGCATGCGTTTTTTAAACCAGATCATCGACACTGTGCTGGAGGTCTGGGATAACCAGAACGTAGGCATACGGCTGTCACCCGAGAACAGCTTTAACTCGATATCTGACTCGGACCCACAGGCCCACTTCAACTATTTCATCACACAGCTAAATAGACGCGAGCTTGCTTATCTACATATTCTCGAAGGTGACATGATGAGCGATGCACGAAACGTTGATTACCGTGCCTTGCGTGAAGCCTACTATGGTATCTACATGGCGAATAATGGTTATGATCTGGCGCGTGCGCAATCAGCCTTAAGTAATGGAGATACTGATCTGGTCGCCTTTGGCATCCCATTCCTGGCAAACCCGGACCTGGTAAATCGCTACAAAAACAAGCTGCCACTCAACGAAGCTGACCAGGTAACATTTTATGGTGGCGATGAAACCGGTTATACCGATTATCCATCTGTCGATGACGCTATCGCGGAAACAGCGTAGATCGGGCATTGTCCGACAGAATACAGTCATTAAAAATACCGCGAAGATGGGCAATGCCCACCCTTCAAAACTGTTAAATCACTAAGGATTGAGTTAAATCAATTACTTGTAACAAACACTTCGCTAGAATGCGACTTTAACAAAATATTTCACGAGGATTTAGATATGGGTTGTTGCGGAAGTTGTGGTGGTGAAGCGCCTAATCATACAAACGAACAGGACAAGAGCAAAGAGAAGGATAAAGAGGCAACGAGCCAGCCTCAAGAGCAGGACAAAGAAAAGAAATAGTCTGTAATAAGCCGCTTTTTCTGACAGGTAATGTTGGATCTGAGCCGAAAGAGAAGTTGGCAGTTATCAGTTGGCATTCGTCAGTAAAAGCAAAACCATAGTTCGTGCTACAAAGCACGCGGCTTTGTAGACTTTTTGTTTTTAACTGCAAACTGATAACTGCCTACTGCCAACTTCTGTTAATGGCCAAACACGGTCATACGCTACTTGAAATCACCTATCGATAGCGCCATGTTAATGCTATGCCTTTAAAACACATAATCGTCTGGGTGTTTGCGCATCTGATACTTATAACCAGCGGGCTGGTTACTGCGGATGAATACACGCTGCACCGCCAGCAGATGGTTAATGTCATCAAAGATGATGTGCATACCACCGAAAAGGCTATCAACAAAAAATCATTTAATAAAATCGTCATGCAGGCCATGAATACGGTTCCCCGGCATGAGTTTGTGCCAGCAGGCCTGCGCTCTCAGGCATATGAAAATCGGCCTTTGCCCATCGGCCATGGCCAGACCATCTCACAACCGTACATCGTTGCCTTGATGACTGATCTCCTGGAGCCTCAGCCAGATCAACGCATTCTCGAGATAGGCACGGGTTCAGGTTACCAGGCAGCGGTGCTCGCGCAGCTGGTAGCGCAGGTATACAGTATAGAAATTATCGAAGCGCTAGGTGCATCTTCAACGCAGCTGCTGAGTCACCTGGGATATGACAATATCAAAACACGCATTGCTGATGGCTATAATGGATGGCCGCAACACGCACCTTTTGACGGCATCATCGTGACGGCCGCCATCAGCCACATTCCGCCGCCGCTGGTTCAGCAGCTCAAAAAAGGCGGTCGCATGATTATCCCTGTAGGCACACGGTTCCAGACGCAGTACCTGACACTGGTCGAAAAAGACATGCAGGGCAAAGTCACTACCCGACAGTTACTGCCGGTCATTTTTGTACCGTTTACCGGCAGCCATTAACACGCCATCAGACAATGCACCCAGCGATAGATGATCAAACTGTAACACCGCCGTTGCTGTCTGTTTTTATCCTGTCAGCCTCAGCCCTGGCATACGAAATCCTGCTGATAAGACTTTTTTCGATCGTTCACTGGCACCATTTTGCATTCATGGTCATCAGTATCGCATTGCTGGGTTACGGTGTGAGCGGCAGTTTAATCACCGTGTTTCGACGTTGGCTGCTGGAAAACTATGACCGCGTATTTATCGCCAATACACTATTATTTGGCCTTTCATCCATTGCCTGTTTCATCATCGTACAGCAACTGCCCTTTAATACACTGGAAATACTGTGGGACCGCTCCCAGTGGCAGCGCCTGCTGTTGAGCTATCTATTGCTGGCGCTGCCCTTTTTCTTTGTTGCCAATGCCATCGCGCTCACCATAATGCGCTTCCATCAGAAAATCGCGCTGGTGTATGGCATAGATCTCATCGGTGCCGGCATAGGTACGGTGTTAGTCATGGCGCTGCTGCAAATATTTTCGCCTGACGCCATATTGCGCATCCTGGCAATCAGCGGCATAACAGCCGGTTTTTTTGCATTGTCCAGTTTCAGCAGCAGACAAAAACAGCTAGCCGCTGCTTTGATCTCACTGTGCATGCTCGCAATTTTTGTGACGCCGCAGGAATGGGTCGCTCTACGCTTATCAGAATACAAGGGACTTGCACAAACACTATTGATAAAAGATGTTTCTTTGCGCTCCTCGCACACATCCCCCATCTCACAGACCGATGTTGTACAGAGTCCTTTCATTCCATTTCGCCATGCGCCGGGTTTGAGCCTGCAGAGTCCTGCAGGGCCGCCCGAACAGCTCGCCGTTTTCAGAGACGGTGACGAAATGACAACCATCGATCATGTCACGGATGAAAGTTCAGCAGATACAGGTCCAGGTGAATATTTTGACTACATGAGCTCCGCCCTGCCTTATCACGTACACAGTTCACCAAAAAACACCTTAATCCTGGCTTCAGCCACCGGTGCACAGATATTACAGGCGCATTTTTATAACATACCGAAAATCGATGCAGTCGAGTCTGACAAGCAGCTCAGCTTACTGATTACAAAACAGTATGCAGATTATTTCGGCTGGCAGAAACTGAGACACAAGGTAACGATACACAACATATCAGCACGCGGATTTGCGGCATCAGAAAAACAATATGATCTTGTCGTTCTGGGGCCGTCCGGCGCATCAACCGGCGGTTCGGCAGGCGTACATGCACTATCTGCGTCTTATGATTATACCGTTGAAGCCCTGCAGTCCTACCTGAAATTGCTCGCACCTGAAGGACTATTAAGCTTAACCTTATGGACCAGCACACCTGCTCGTGGAAACCTGAAGCTATTTGAAACGGCCGTTGCAGCAATGAAGAATGCCGGGATAAATGCGCCTGAAAACAACATCGCATGGATCCGAAGCTGGAATACTGCAACGCTGTTACTCAAGAACACCGCCTTGACCGATGCAGAAATAAACAAGGTGCGTGACTTCAGTACATCACGCAGCTTTGACCTGGCATGGTTACCCGGAATCAGCCCGCTTGAAGTTAACAGCTACCAGGTATTGCAGGAACCTGTTTTTTATCTCGCTGCCCGGTCTTCGTTGAAAGGCTCAGATGGCGGTTTCATCGGTGACGACTTCATTCAGGAATATAAATACGACATACAGGCCGCCACCGACAACAGACCTTATTTCAATAATTTTTTCAAATGGTCAAGTATCAAAGAACTGCTTGCATTACCCGGGCAAGCGGGCATATCCATGATAGGCGTTGGTTATCCAACCTTGCTGATATCCCTGGCACAGGCTTCTGCTGCCACATTGATCCTGATATTGCTGCCTTTAATGTTTTTGAAGAAAGATAAAAAGAAATCGTCGGAAAAACGCCGGAACATTATCATTTACTTTCTGGCAATCGGGCTGGCATTTCTTTTTATTGAGATTGCCTTTATCCAGAAGTTTACCCTGATCCTCAGCCAGCCACTGTACGCAGTCGCCGTCACATTATGCGCCTTCCTGATTTTTTCAGGTCTTGGCAGCCTCTATGTCCAGAACCGCATGAGGGCTGAATCAGAGTACACCATAACCGTCTTATTGCGCCATTCAGTGACACTGATCGGGCTGATCACTGTATCCTATATCGTAGTGTTACCGCTAATCAGCAGTTCGATTATGGCATTATCTGAAATCATGCGAATCATTTCAGCTTTTGTTCTCGCTGCACCACTCGCATTTGTCATGGGCATGCCATTCCCGCTTGGCATGGCCAGGCTGCAAAAGACCCGTCCAGATCTCATGCCCTGGGCCTGGGGTATCAACGGCTGCGCCTCAGTGCTGAGCGCAATACTGGCTGTATTACTGGCGATAGAGATAGGTTTTAACGGTGTAATGTTAAGTGCAGTCGTGCTATATGTCGCGGCATGGAGAAGCGCCTTAAGCCCTCATTACTGAGGCGAATATTCTGTCTGTGTACCAACGTTTGACTGATCATCAAACACTCTGTATTCATAGCCGCAGATGCGTATCGCATCGCCATGTTTTATTTGCTTTTCTTTCACAGCAATATTGTTCACATATGTGCCATTAGTACTGCCCAGATCCCGGATAGTGATATCTAACTGCTCTGGCAGAAAATTATTTGGCACTAGCGTAAGCAGTGCATGTTCACCACTCACATCGCCGTCATCCAGCTGTAAACTGTTTCCATGATTTCGGCCGATAGTGAAATCACCTGCTGACATATCTATTTCAGAAACCACAGCACCGTTAACAATATGTTTTAGTTTAATCAAGGTTAACTCCCGATCATGCATAATAAAATTTATTGATTAACCATAGCCCAAATGACAATTAAAAGTGCATGAAAAACCATAAAAGCTTTTTAGAATATTTCTAACATCTAATGCGATTAATAATTTTATTAAAATAATCATGAAAATCATTTCAATTTCAAAGCATTGGACGTATACTGAATATCCGCTAGAAAAAATACCAGCGGTAAATGTGAAGAAATAAGGAGAAGGATATGGAAAAGAATAAATCTGTTGAAGAGGAAACGAGACGGCTAACATTCGCGGTTATATATATGTCAGTTTTCGTACTTGTGTTATTTGGTTTAGGGCCCTCTGTGTAAAGAAAGTTATATAACTAAGACAAATACTATTGCTTAAGCAAATATTACGGTGACTTATAAGTGTCACCGTTTTTTTTGCGCCATTTCTTTTATCTGTTTAATCAACGCCTTCACCTTGCCAACCGATCTGCACCGTAAAACCAGCAGCCTTTTCATGCCCGCCACCACCATATTTTTTTGCCACTTCTGCCACATCGATACCATCATCACTCGAACGCAGACTGAATGAGCGGCCATCTGCGTGGTCCCAGTAACAGGCGGCAAATGCCTCGCCGATAGACATAATGTGGCCCGCATCGGAGACATAAGCTGATGAGGCATTAAGCACCGGCACATCATGACCGCCGATAACCATCCGCCGTACACCGGAGGCAATCAATTCCTTCACATCTTTTTGCAAGCGGCGTTCGATCGCCTCACCATCGCGCTTCAATGCTTCGATACCATCAGCACTCTCCATGAGCCTGTCCCATACTTCGAAATCATAGGGGTATGATGCAAGCGCAGCATTAATCTCTCTCGTGCCTTCGAGCTTAAATTGCCACAGGTCACGGTCCTGAATATAAGCGATAAGTTCCGGTGCCGGCCGATCTGGCACAAACCACTGCCATGTCAGCATGGCACCAGACTGGTTCATATCAAACAGGCCCTGTATTTTTCCGGCTTTTAACAACACAGATAAGTCTTTTTCAGCAGAGATGTGGTGATCTAGAATTGTTATGCTGGCGGCAACTCCTAACATATCTTCCAGCACATCTTTCTTATAAGAGAAATCGACCAGAAACACATCCATTCCGGTGACATCAGGCGGTGACTGCTGATGAATACCTTTATAAAACGCAACATCGTCACCCAGCGCATGACGAACAGCCCAGGCAGCACCGAATCCATCGAGACAGTTACCGTGGTAGATACATAAGGTTTTTACTTCGTCGTCGGTGATAGCCATAACAATTACTCACTCTTGTTCGTGGAAACTTTCACACAAAACATGATAAAAAACGCATTCCAGTTATCATAACCTTCGACATCGTCAATATCTGATAAATCACCCTGGCTTTTCAGATAAGCCAACGACTTCCCTATCTGCGCATCATCGATGCCATTTAACTTGATCAGTTCGATCGCTGCTTCTGAGGGTGCCCATTCATTTAGTAATTTACACATAAAACTCTTTACTTCTGTAGCAGATCGACACGCATCGGCATCCAGAATTGCGCGCCATCCGCACCGACATGCTGTTCAAAGCGCTGTTTGACCAGATCATATAACGCATCATCGAGGGCATGATAGCTATGCGTTGCTTTTATCGTGTTTTCCTCAAACTCGGCAAAATTTTCAAACCTCATCGGCGAATTAAAAAACACTTCCTCCACCAGGCTGAACAAACCATCATCAACCGCTTTCTCCAGTGCATCGAAGGCAGCTTTACGGACTTTTTGCTCATCATGAAATAAACGCAGGATCTCATTAAAATCACCGGCAAAAACCGGCTCGGAGATATAAGCCAGACCACCCGGTTTCAATACACGTCTGATCTCATGCATCGATGATTCCATTAACTCTAACGGTACGTGGTGCAGCGACTTAAACATGAACACCACATCGACAGACTCATCTTCCAGCGGAATCTCCTGTGCACCCGAGAGGCCGAATGTCACATTGGCCAGATCAGTAATCTGCCTGTTTTTCTGATGTGCGATCTCGTCGACTTCCAGGGCGGTAAGCCTGCGTTCAGCTCCAGCGGTCGCGATATTGCGGGTGATTTCGGCACCACCGCATCCCAGCTCGAGGATGTGCTTGCCATCCAGTGATAACAGGCGCTCATATATCTCAGATTCGAGACAGTTAACCTCGATCTGCTCAACCGCTATTTCCATTCGTCACCTGCCTCATATTTAGCCTTTATTTTCATCGATTTAAGTATACAATGAACTTGCTCTCAACAGAGGCCTGCAACTAACGATTAGCCCTATAAAAATAGATGACGACACTTTATGACATAGCAAAATTTTGTGACGCCTTTGAAGAGCAAGTCTCTGCAATAAATCATTTAGAACCTGAATCAGTCCCTGATAAAGACAGTTGCCACATACAGCTATACAAAAAGTCACTGGTCATGTCTGCGATCGATACACTCGCCGGCCTTCGTTTCACCAAAGAAAATTACAAAGAACTCAACCAGCAGAACAAAAAACGATTCGTAAGATTCATCGCAGAATTTGCTGACTGGAAAAACGGTCCGTTTATAAGTGTACCTTACCTGTTCGAGCAGATGGCCAGGCGAGATCTAAAAGAAAATGACCTGTATGAGTATCTGCGTGACAGACTCCTGGTACACGAAGAAGACGGCGAAGGCGTAAGCTTGCACATAGAAGATGTAGATATACTGGCCGTCGACTTATTTGAGTTGGCCAAAACCGAATACGAAGAACAGCTGATATTGAAAAGTCAGCACTATTCCCTGTTCTACGAATACAAAAACTGCAAAACGAACACTTTGAGAGAATCTGGCGGTGTGATGGAAACCTTTCAATACGCCCATCCTAATTATTATTCAGGCGACAAAAGCGAGCACCATGGTTTAATACAATGGCAACTCTCTTATCCGCTGGCGCACTTCAATAGTCTCTTCAGCCAAAGTCTGAAAAACATGAGGAAATATTTCATCAAAGCAGATATCAATCCCTACTTACTTGTGGATGATAGTTAAGCCAAAAGAAAAGTTAGCAGTAGGCAGTTTGCAGTTTGCAGTTAAAAACAATAACCAAAAAAATCGCAGTTCTTTGTAGGCCGGCCAATATTAAAGAAAACTTGGACGATAGCGTTGCCGGCGCCCACTCTGACTTACTTGTGGATGATAGTTAAAGACGTATGATGACATATGGCAAATCCTTTAAGTAATCCGTTTACGTAACCTTCTAAATACTTCGATGCCATCTGAAACATTACCTGTTTCCAGATCAGCGATGCCTTCTTCAATTGCAGTTTTTAAATACTCAACGCGAAAAGCTTCTAACTGCTCATACTCCATAGCTGAAACAACAACGGCAACTGGCTTCCCATTTTTATTTATCTTTACTGGCGCTTTTTGTGCCTTTAAAAGCACATCGCCAAACTCCCGTTTAGCGTCACTTGCACTCAACGTAGTCATAAGAAAACCTCAAATAGTAATTAAATTGATCAATTTAATTACTATAGCCACAACCAGCTTATTTGCCTATATCTATACCTAAGGGCTTAAAAAGATAGTAAAAGTAGGTCGGGCATTGCCCGACAGAATGCAGCCAGTAGATATACCGAGACGGTGGGCAATGCCCACCCTACAAAAAATCACAAGCTTTCCACTGCGTCTTTGCGCCTCTACGAGATATACTTTTTTAGGTATGCCCAGACAAACGCCGGGGACGAAAAAACCTTATCCCGACCTACATAGCTAATGCATATTGGTAATAAATTATGCCGTCATTGCGAGCGCAATGACGAAAAATACAACAGCAACGTAGGTCGGGCCTTGCCCGACGGGCCACGGCCAATTGATGTACAGCGGCGGTGGGCAACGCCCACCCTACAATAAATTACAAGCTTTCCACTATGTCTTTGCAAGATATATTTCTTTAGTCTGTTCCTGGTCGAAAGCAATATTCTGGCAGGAGCAGGTTTTTGAGCAAATCTGACTGATAAAACAGGCATTCCCATGCCGGTGACTACTGCAAATAGTCTGCAGCTGCTTCACCAATCTCGTTTTCCTCTGACGCCTTACCGATCTCACTGGCTTCAAAAGACAGTCCATAGGCGATAGAGAGCCGGTCATAAGAGTCAACCGGTAAATTCTCAGCCATGAGGTCGTCTGGTATATTTAATCTGATCGATCTGATCTTATGCGGTGGTAATTTTCTTTCATGGCTGTCGATGATGTTCTGTACGATCTCCAGGTGTGCCCCGCCGCCATAAGTAAACGTCAGCACCCCGCTCTCCCAGCATTTTGAATCCGGGCAATATTTGCTCTTGGTCAGCATAAGTATCTTATTGATGAGTCTTGCCGCTTCACCGCTATACAAGGTATCGGCAAACTTTATATCCTTTTCGGTCAGATCATGCGCCTGAGAAAAAGAATATGCATCCGGTATATCTTTAAACAGGTTTATCTCTTTATCGGAGAGCTGTAAATTTTCATAGCGTCTCTTTAACAGGTAATCAACACCGATTGGTTCCACAGCGCAGGCATAAAGCACGCATCTATTATCGGCATCATCAGCATTATCGACCATAAAGGTTGCGATACTGATGGTCCCCGCACCGACATCGATCAACATATGCAGATCATCCTCACACTGCTTTGAATGAACATAACCGCAGATCTGCGCACAGCAGCCGGGAAAGGTATTGATTAATTCTTTTTTGATAATCTGTGATCGATAGATAACTGGAAAAACATCGAAAGCACTGTCATCAACGCCCATGTACTGGCGAATCCTATTCAATGTAACCGGGCCAGGCAGTACGCTGACAGCCCATGCTGAATGTATCGCCTGTTTATATATCTCAGATAAACCAGAATTATCTGTGTTCTCGATCGGTAGCCCTGCGTTGATAGACCATGATAATTCAGCGTGGCCGTATCTTTTTTTATAACGTTCGAGCAGCCAGCCTCTGGCCACACGAAACACCAGTGCCAGGTAGGCAGAAACCCGCAACATATCTTCAACCGTACAAGTTTTATCTAACAGGGGAAACTTGAGATTATCCACTTCACAGCTTGAATTAGTGGCTGGCGTCAGACTGCACAGGTTTTCATTATCGATGTTAAGGATTGACGGCAGCAGGTATTGGTTTTCCGGATGTGCAAACCAGCCGAAGGGTACGGCGTATCGTACACGGTTATCACCTATCACCACTTTGGTAAAAGCCGCTCCAAAGTCCAGACCGATAATAAGCTTCTTGACAGCAGGTGCTGTTCTCTCAGATTGTGTATTGTCAGCCAGCATCACTGGCAATAGTCAAACAGATAATTCATCTACCACTGCTTCCTCTATAAGAAGTTAAGCGATTCCTTATGTAACATTTCTGAACGCGGGTCGAACAGTATACATACTTTTATCAGGGTCTGCGGACGGGAATAACAATAATAAACAGTCTAGTTTTGTACAGGCGTGTATCAAGATTAAAGCTTATAAAAAACCTCACTGAGACAGTGATTTAAAAATTAACATAACACCACTGACCATCAACAGAACACTGATAACCCGGTTAAACTGCTTCTGATCAAACTTGATATGCAGATGATGCCCGGCATACATACCGGCAATCAATACCGGCAGTAAGGTGAGCACCAGCCACAATACCCGTTCAGTAAACAATCCACTCAGCGCATAACTCGTCATACGGGCACCACCATCGATCAAAAAAATCGTCGCGATGGTTGCGCGAAACTGGTTTTTATTCAATTGACGCATCTTTAGATACACCACATAAAACGGCCCGCCAGTGCCAAATAACGCACCGACCATGCCCCCACCGAGCCCGGCGACAACCGCCCATCCTCTGCCGCCAGCATGCGCAGATGAAGACAGCAGCGAATAGATCGAATACAGCAGGACAAAGATACCAAGCGCCATCACCAGGCTATTTGAGTCGACATTCACCAACAGCCAGACAGCGATAACAATACCCAGCAGTGAGAACGGGATCAACGGTAAAATATCCTGCCATAGCACCTGCTTTCGCAGATGAAAACTTTGCATGATAGTGCCGCTGTAACTCAACAGACCCAATACCGGCACGATGAATGGCAACGGGAACATGAACGCCAATAAAGGAATAGCGATCAGGCCGCTGCCAAACCCCGACAGGCCTTTAACGGTATAGGCAGAAAATATGATGACAACGGACAAGACGACTTGTAACGTTGTAAGCTGGAGATAATCAAAAAGCATATCGCGGGAAGAATTTAAGACAGCGGAAATGCGATTATTGTATCCGATTATTGTATTATTGTGCCGTTGATTGTTACTGACCAAAACTACCCATGCCGAAAAAGTTACCTGCTGCTGCTACATTTATCACCATCGTCACACTACTGTTGCTAACGATCAGCAATACCCTATCTGCAGACCAGCAGGTGATAACCGACGACGGTCGCGAGGTCTTGCTCAAAGAGGACGGCAGCTGGGAATACCGCTCGACAGACCGTTTTGCCGATACAGAAGAAGGTCGCCGCGTAAGATTAAAAGAAGATGGCAGCTGGTCCTATTCAGGAAATGTACCGCTAAAATCCAAAGCACAGGTTAGAACCACGGACCTGGACCTAAAACTCCAAAAAGTGGTTGTCGAAACACATAAGAAAAAGACTCAAAAGAGTGCGCGCATAAAAACGCAAACAGTATTCTACGTACAGCTGCACAGCTCGGCGCAGGCAAAAACAGACATCAGCATCAAAGACAGCGATATCTCTCTGATCGAAGTAAAAGACAACAATGAAAAAAGCTACCCAGTTCTGTCGATAAGATCAGACAACCCGGACTTGCCACCCGGTACAAAAAGCACGCTGGAAATACGTGCAGATAAATCACCATCGATATGGGATGATGTTAAATCGATGGAAATAATTTTTAAGACCGGGATATTCGGCATACAAAAACAGATTACTCTCAGCCAGAGAACCATCGATTTTAATAAAGAAGATGTGGAAGGTTTCGACAGCGAATAGATACACCTGTTTTTAACTGTAAATATTAAGTGGAACGCAGCATGACTGAAACAAACAAAAAGCTGGATGTGCGCGGCCTGAACTGTCCGCAGCCGATCTTGCGTATGCGTGCCAGCTTAAAAGAAATGGAAACAGGACATGTGTTGCAGGTTACAACGACCGACCCCGGATCAACCAGGGACATCGTGACCTTCTGTGAGCAGACAGACAACACTCTGCTGTCATCGTCTCAGGAAGAAGGTGATTTTATATTCTTTATTCAAAAATATTAAGTTCCACTGCCCCTGTTCGTTCAATATAATATAAACACCGTTTTATCAAAAATAATACACGATTAATTAATATGAATTCTTTACACGATAGTCCCGCGATGATGATTGCCAAATACATAATACTAACATTCGTTCTCCTGGGCTTATCTTCCTGCGCGACATCACCCGAGGGAAGAAAACAATTTAAACTGATACCTGAAGATCAGATGAACACCATGGGCGTTCAAAGTTTTGAACAGATAAAACAGCAGACACCGCTGTCAAAAGATCAGAACATAAATCAATATGTCTTGTGTATCGCCAATAAAATAATTCCACAGGTAAAACAAAACCCAAACCCAAAATCATGGGAAGTACAGGTATTTGACGATGACCAGGCCAATGCATTTGCCTTGCCCGGTTATAAAATTGGTGTTTATATCGGCCTGTTAAAATACGCTGAAAATCAGGATCAACTCGCTGCCGTAATGGGGCATGAGATCGCACACGTCATCGCCAACCATGGCAATGAACGCGTCTCCGGCCAGATAGCAACACAGGCAGGCCTGGATCTTGCCAGCGCGGTATTAGGTACCACAGATAATTCGAACAACGCCATGATCCTTGCCGGCCTTGGGCTGGGCGTTCAATATGGCATCACACTGCCTTTCAGCCGCAGCCATGAATCAGAAGCCGACCTGATCGGCCTGGATCTAATGGCGAAGTCAGGTTTCAACCCGGCAGAAAGCGTAACGTTGTGGAAAAATATGTCTAAGGCAGGCGCTTCACCACCAGAATTTATGTCGACTCACCCATCGAACGACACCCGCATAAAACAGCTGCAAGAGCGCATACCAAACGCCAACATCGCTTATCAGCAAGCGCTCAGCCAGGGACAGCGCGCCAGATGTAAGATGTGATCCGGGAACAACCGGTTATTTTATTCTTTCAAAATCACGCTCAGTTCACCTTGCCTGATCTCGATAAGTTCAACACCGTCTGCAAAGGCTTTCCAGAAACCTTCGTCACTGCCGAACTCCTGCACCAGGTCTACGTTTTTCACATTGCCTAACCAGGCATTAGGTACCGGCACACCCCACAGGCTAACGCCTTTGAGTATGACGATGGGTTTACCGTTGGCATAGGCAAGTTCTACGCCTGCAGTGACTTTGATGGTTTTACCACCGAGGATGGGGGCATCGGGGTCGACAGGTACCAGTAATTTGGCACTGGCGAGATTATCAGAAAGATCGATGGCTAAACGTGTCGCCATATCTGTGTTGCTGGCGATGAGTGAGTTGAGCTCTTTCTCGCTGAAACTGACCTGGCGGCTGGCACCTGTCTCAGTATATTTTTCTGGTTCAAGCGGTTTACCGGCACGGCCTACCGAACCTGTCATGCCTTCGAGCCGTTCAATTTTCTGTTCGAGCTGCTGCTGTTCTTTCTGTGAAAGTTCCACAGGGGTAAATTCACCGGGGAAAATTTGATAGTAGACAACAAATGCCGTCACCATCATGGTGAAGATGACAGCGACAAGTACGATGAATGCGGTTTTCCAGCCATTTTCTGGTTTTTGTGCCGGAGTGTCGATGTTTATATCTGAAGTGTTCACGCGATGATCCTTTATGGTTTAGCGACAAGATAACCTAACTGTAATAAGGATGCCAGTACAACGCCAAAACTGGATGCGCATGACCTGAACTGCCCGCCACCGACCCTTCGTATGCGTGCCAGCTTAAAAGAAATGGAATCAGGCGAGTATATGTTTTTTATTCAAAAATAATTAGCAGGCGGAACAATTAGCTTCTAATCTCACGTCGAAATAGCCACTGCTAGTTCCCGTGACCCCAAACATGTTTTCACGTAGCCCGAAATGTTCTAATCGTGCCTAATATCAAGCTGATACCAAAGAGCATCCCAAGAAGCGTACCGGCATTGATCGAATCAGCCAAAAACAAATGGTAGATGATAAATAATAGCCCGCCGCTAAGCCCGGTAAAGACCGCAAGGACGAAGGCTAATGGCAACCAGTTCAGCTGAAGATGTTTTACCAGGCTCCTAATCAGGCACCAATAGGTGTAAACCAGTGCCAGCACGATGATTGCCAGTAAAGATATGGATATAGCTGTCATAATTTATCTTCTAAAATGATCAGACTATTTTATCGATAATAATTAAGTGCAACATAACACAGGTCAATAATTATTATAAAAACCAGGGATGACAGGCAAGCTGATTGGTTAATGTGTATTAGTTCAATACCTGCTCTGACAGCAGATGACTGTCGTTGAGCCTTAGCAGACCGCCAAAAAACTTTAAAAACTTGAACCGCAGAGGCGCGGAGATGCAGAGAAAAACATTTTTTGTTGTTAACAGCGCTGCAGGCGTTGTTAACAAAATAAACTCTGCGTCTCCGCGCCTCTGCGGTGAAAATCTTTTGACTTTGTTTTGTATGTCCGTTCC
>JADFWF010000120.1 GCA_015222965.1 Pseudomonadota bacterium
CGCTGAACATGAACGGATCATCGAAAGAATGGATGATCCGCGTAGGTACCTGAATATCGACCAGAAACTGCCTGCTGCTGCATTTATCATAATATTCCTGCGCACCGGAAAATCCATGTAATGGCGCGGTCACCTTGTCGTCATAGTCCCAAAAGCTTTTTAGCTGCTTAACATCAACATTCAATGGCGATTCCAATTGTTTAAATTTTTCAATATAGGTTTTTCTTAAAGATATCAGCAAATGTTCACGATATATTTTCGAGACTCCTTGCTCAAGGCGTTTTGCGGCGTCATGCAATCTAAACGGCACTGAAACCGCGACTGCTTTTTTTAAGGGATTATTTTGACCTGTTTCACCCAGCCACTTCAATAAAACATTGCCACCAAGCGAATAACCGACTGCCGCAAATGGATAACTGCCTGTGACCTTGTTTATGTATTCGACGATGTAGGCCAGATCACCCGTTTCACCCGAATGGTATGCTCGTGCCAATCTATTTACACGGCCACTGCATCCACGAAAATGCATCAATACCGGTTTATAGCCTGTCTCTTCCAGGCGATACAAAATACCGTTGATATAATGCGAATTGATATTGCCCTCCAGACCGTGCAGGACTAATACTGTTTTATCTGCAGCCTTTTTACTCCAGCAAAGATCGATAAAGTCACCATCTTCAAGCTCAACCTGTTCATTCTTCAAATCAAGCTTATGTCGCTTTTTAAAAAAAACAGGCCAGAGTGTCTGCAGGTGCGGTGAGCGTAACCACCATGCAGGTTTGAAATCTGAGTCAGACACCAGCCTGAGTCTCAATCAAAGGAAGTATGCTGAATTTGTTGAACGATGCCTGAGATAGACAGATCACTGGACACGCTATTGCCAAGCAATAAATCAAGCAACGTTTGGTCAGGATACGATAGCAATTGCTCAAACGTTTGCTGTTGCTCCACAGTTAAGTTTATAACTTCTTTATCAACAAAATTATTTAATAAAAGATCGAGTTCGAGCATGCCGCGGCGACACTGCCAACGATAATTACTAACTGTACTGATTTGCGTCTTCATCGATTAGAGAGAACGTGTAACCATTTTAGCTTTGATACGCCCGATGGCTTTTGTCGGATTTAAACCCTTGGGACAGACATGAACACAGTTCATAATCGTATGACATCGGAATAGTTTAAACGGCCCTTCCAGTTCTTCCAGGCGTTTCTCAAAATCCTGATCACGGCTGTCTTCGATAAACCGTGATGCCTGCAACAATGCTGCAGGCCCGAGAAATTTAT
This sequence comes from Pseudomonadota bacterium, assembly GCA_015222965.1. Lineage (GTDB taxonomy): Bacteria > Pseudomonadota > Gammaproteobacteria > SZUA-229 > SZUA-229. Next base: position 1,287 of record JADFWF010000120.1, read on the forward strand.
CCGGGTTCCACCAAAATGATGGACACGCCGTCGAACAACAGGCGCACAGAACACACTCGTACAAACCATCAAGCCGTTCGCGTTGTTCGGGGGTTTGAGGAAGTTCGACTTCCGGCATCGGGTCATTCACGATCAGATACGGTTTTACCGCACGGTACTGTTTATAAAACTGGTCCATATCAATGATCAGATCACGGATTACCGGCAGGCCGGGTAACGGTTTTACCTCGATCGGCTGTTTCAGATCATCCAACGGCGTAATACATGCGAGACCATTAACACCATTGATATTCATACCATCCGAACCACAGACACCCTCTCCGCATGAACGACGGAAACTTAAGGTTTGATCCTGCTCATCTTTTATTCTCAACAGCGCAGCCAGCAACATAGTGCCCGGCTCGATATCATTCAGTTCATAATCCTGAACATGCGGTTTAGTGTCGTTTTCCGGGTTGAAACGATAGATTTTAAATTTCACGAATCAACCTCCTATACTTATTAGTGCTGGGATACATACACGCAGAAGAAAGCCTTATTGTTTTTGCGATCACTAGCGTGGCAATCTTACTTAGACGAGTGTAAAACCTGAACGAGATTGCTTCGTTCCTCGCAATGACATTAAACTTTTCATTTTTCATTTTTCGTTTTTCATTGCGTCAATAGACGCGAGGTTTAGGAGGGAAACTTTCAACAGACAGCGGTCTTGTTCTTACCGGTTTGTAATCCAGTCCATTCTCAAAAGAATACAGGCTATGGCGCATCCATGATTTATCATCACGTTCGATAAAATCTGTACGCGAATGCGCACCGCGGCTTTCTTCTCGAGCGTACGCTGAATGTATCGTTGCTAACGCACACGCCATCAGATTTTCCAGCTCAAAAGCTTCAACTCTGGCGGTATTGAATGTAAAACTCTGGTCATCGACCTTCACATTTTTCATCCGCTGCGCAAGCTGCTCTACCTTATCCACACCCTGCTTTAATATTTCCTTGTTTCTAAATACGCTGCAGTGTTCTTCCATCGTCTGTTTCAATTCTTTACGTAAACCTGCAACCGTTTCATCACCGCTGCCCTGCTGATCAAAACGGTTCACTTTTTCTACAACCTTTTTTATCACTTCATCATCGATAACACGGTGATATTTATTTTCCTTTAGATATCCGATGATGTGATTAGCTGCCGCACGGCCGAACACGAGAATATCCAGCAATGAGTTACCACCTAAACGATTACCACCATGTACCGAGACACAGGCACACTCACCCGCGGCATACAGACCCGCCACCGGTTCTTCAGGCGTATCTTTGACCGGCACAACAACCTGTCCATAACGATTGGTGGGAATACCGCCCATGGTGTAATGCGCAGTCGGAAAAACCGGGATTGGGGCTTCTGCAGGATCGATACCCAAAAAGGTGATGCATGTCTGACGGATGCCAGGCAGCCGTTTTTGAATAACGGCTTCACCCAGATGATCCAGCTTTAACATCACATGGTCTTTGTTCGGACCGCAGCCACGCCCCTCCCGCACTTCGATCGCTATCGCACGACTAACAACATCACGACTGGCAAGATCTTTGGCCTTAGGTGCGTATCGCTCCATCAGGCGTTCACCATCACCATTCACCAGGTAACCGCCTTCACCACGAGCGCCCTCGGTAATCAGCATGCCTCTGCCGGCGATACCCGTAGGATGGAATTGGAAGAACTCCATATCCTGCAACGGAATACCTGCGCGCATCGCCATGCCCATACCGTCCCCGGTATTTATCAATGCGTTGGTCGTGGTCTTGAATAACTGGCCAGCACCACCCGTTGCCAGCAAGGTGGTTTTTGCTTCGATAACCGTTATCTGGCCATCTTGAATATTAAACACCACAGCACCGAGTACACGGCCTTCGTCATCTTTTAACAGGTCAACAGCAAAGTATTCATCAAAAAAATGGGTTTTGGCACGAATATTCTGCTGATACAAACTGTGCAAAATTGCATGGCCGGTGCGGTCAGCTGCTGCACAGGTGCGTGCGGCCTGATCTCCGCCAAAGTTCTGGCTCTGCCCGCCAAATGCACGTTGATAGATCTTACCGTTATCCAGCCTAGAAAATGGCACGCCAAAGTGCTCAAGTTCATACACCGCTTTAGGCGCTGCCCGGCACATATATTCGATCGAATCCTGATCTCCGAGGTAGTCTCCGCCTTTGACCGTATCAAACATGTGCCAGTGCCAGTTATCTGGAGAGACATTAGCTAACGCTGCATTCATTCCACCCTGCGCAGCAACAGTATGCGAACGCGTGGGGAATACTTTCGAAACCACGGCAACACTTAGATCCGCTTCCGCCAGTTGCAGTGAAGCACGCAAGCCGCCGCCGCCAGCACCGATGATTAAAGTATCGAATTGCCGCCGCTCTATCGATGACATATCTATTGAATTTGTATCGTTACTCATTAAGCGACTACCCTATACTGACAACAGAGAGTAAAAGTATTCTAAAAACCCACAGACCGCTGCCTATTAAAATACCGATCAGGATAGCGAGGATAAAGATCCTGAACATGATGTTATGCACATAATCCAGCACTACATCACGCATACCGATCCACGCATGAAACAGCAAAGCGATAACAAATATACCAACGACGGTAGTATTAAACGGGTTATATAACCAGTTCTTCCAGGACTCATAGGCGATTGCGTCAGCGGTAAAATAACAGGATGCCGCATAAACGATAAACAGTACGATATACACCGCACTGACACGCTGAATCACCCAGGGTCGGAGCCCTTCTAAAACATACAGGCTCATATCCCCATTCCCCAGACAATAACAAATAATGTTAAAACTTCAGCTGCCATCACCAGCCATGCGCCAGTGCGGGCCTGCGATTTTTCAACGCCGATTTCAGCATCGATTAACAAAAAACGAATGCCTGCAAAAAAATGATGTGCGATCGACCATAACAGCAAGATCTGCACGATCAACATCACCGGCTGGTCAAGGATCTGCTGAACCCTGGCAAACGAATCCTGTGACTCAATGGAAAGATCAAGTAAATAAACTGCAAATGGCAATGATAGAAAAAGAAGCACACCGGTGATGCGGTGAGCGAATGACACGATACCCGGAACAGGTAAACGAATTTTTAATAGATTTAAGTAAACGGGTCGATTATCAGACATCAGTCTGCCAACCATAAAACGCCCTTTTTAGCCATCCGTAGTAGTCAGCCATAGTATTAAGCCTGATGCATTTATTATTATTTTATTGATGCTGATAAACCTAAAAGGTTCACCTTAATGAAACATAGTATTTGCAATTGAATTTGAAGCAAATGACTGACGATGTCAAGAAGACTAACAGCCGTTCCCAGCTATCTAAGCACGCTGCTTTAATAGACACTTCCTATCATTAAAACGACACGTTTCTGTACAGATTCTTTATCATCATACGAGATGCCATGACGTGCAAACTCGGTGCGAAAACAATGGGCATCTCGTAAAGCGCATAACTGGCGATATTGAATATTTTCCAGCACACTGGACATCTGAACCGCATATTCAGACACCTCTACATCAGACATACGATCAACATCAGGCGAAGCCACAGCACGCACAGTCGTTAAGGCAAAACCGGCTATTAATACAACAGATCGTAATAAATGTTTCATAGGCACCCCTGAAATGATAGTGTTGGCAACAATTCTAGAGGTTTTACCTATATCTACTTGACAGATAACGACAGCGCATTAGCCATACACGCCAATATTATTTATCTATTTTTCAATGTGTTATACATTATTTTTAGCTAATAAGATTAAATGAACTACTTTATCAATCACAATATGCCGCAGTGTAAAAACCACACTAAAACTATAATGATTTACTGGTGAAAGTTGTCTAAGATTCGCCTAACAAAACTACCCTGAAAACAGATGAATAACGACTGGAAAAACTACCTGCTAGGCCAAGGCGCACAGCATACCGAAGAAGATGGCTTCCGATTTGACGATGATGCCTCCAGCAATCTGAAAGCAGATAACACAGATATATTATGTGACCTCTCACAATTTAGTACTGTAGTTATCGCAGGTGACGATGCCGCTGATTTCATGCAGGGCCAGTTCACAAATGATATAGAAAAAGTAGATGACAGTACCAGCCAGCTAGATGCCTTCTGTAACAATAAGGGCCGCATGATCGCCAACTTTCGATTATTTAGATATCAGCAAAACTATTTTTTCAGTTTAAAAAATACTCTCGTCGAACAGAGTATCCAACATTTGCAAAATTATATCCTGCGTGCACAGGTAGCAATTCAGGATGTCAGCGAACAATTAGTCCATCTGGGTATCAGCGGTAAGAATGCTGAAAAACACCTGTTACCTTTTATTGAAATAAATAATCTGGAGATTGACAGTGTTTCACAAAATGAAAACTACCTTGTTATCCGGGCTGCCGACTCGCATGGAAATGAGAGTCCACGCTATGAAATTTTCTGTTCATTTGAACACGCCACAAAATTATGGCAAGCGGTCAGCACATCGGCCGAAGCCGTCAATTCAGCAGCCTGGGATTATCTGAACATTCAAGCCGGCCTTCCCTTTATAGATAGTAATACCAGTGAAGAATTTGTCCCGCAGATGGCAAACATGGATCTGATCAATGGTGTTAGTTTCACCAAAGGCTGCTTTACCGGTCAGGAAATTGTGGCGCGCATGCACTACCTTGGCAAACTCAAAAAACGCTGTTTCAAAGTACATATTGCCAGTGAGGACAGACCTGAAACGGGTGATAAATTATTTGCTGAAAATGCGAAAGCAGGCCAAAACACCGGCATGATCATTCAGGCAGAAAAAAATCCAGAATCCGGTTATGACGCACTTGCTGTTTTACAGATCGCGGATACTGGTTCAAATTTGTTTTTGAATGATGCTGATGGACCGGTTGTTACCGTTAAAGAACTGCCATACAGCTTTAACAACGAATAACTGCGTAAGTTTTCTTCTGATGGCTGCTATCGGCCAGTAACAGACGTCGTTAGTCATTAGTTTCTTTGTAGGCCGTCATAAGCGGTAGTGTTGCCGGCGCTTTCTCCGACAGTGCCTGCAACGTTCCTTATGCAGGCCTACATGTCTGACGAAAGACCAATGACGAAGGACCAACGACTAGCGGACTACGTCCGCTTTGGCTCAACAGCAGCCATTAGTTTTCTGGCATCTACTGTCAGATCAAGTTTGATCTACTACAGATGAACATTTCTATTTTCCTGCATGAATCATTCAGTAGACTCTACTTCCTGACGCATATGCGGAAACAAGATCACATCACGAATAGATGGTGAGTCAGTAAGCAGCATGACCAGTCTATCTATACCGATACCCTCACCTGCAGTCGGCGGCAACCCGTATTCAAGCGCGCGGATATAATCTGCATCATAATGCATTGCTTCATCATCACCAGCATCTTTTTCAGCGACCTGCGCTTTAAAACGTTCAGCCTGGTCTTCTGCATCGTTTAACTCGGAGAAACCGTTTGCGATCTCACGACCACCGACAAAAAATTCAAAACGGTCAGTCACGAAATGATCTTTATCACTACGTCTTGCTAACGGTGATACTTCTGTTGGATATTGAGTGATGAAGGTTGGATCCATCAGACGGTGTTCGACGGTCTTTTCAAATATTTCGATCTGAATTTTTCCCAGCCCATAACTGTCTTTCAGTTTGACGCCAAGGTTTTTTGCAATGGCACGCGCGCTATCCAGATCAGCTAATGCCTCAGCTGTGATATCCGGGTTAAAATGCAACACTGAATCAAACACTGACATGCGGGCAAAAGGGCTACCAAAATCATAGGTATTACCTTCACTGACCACATCTGTCGTACCGAGCAAGTTGCTCGCCAACTGCCGTAACAGATCTTCGGTGATATCCATCAGATCATTGTAATCGGCATACGCCTGGTAAAACTCCAGCATGGTAAATTCCGGGTTATGCCGTGTTGATACACCTTCGTTTCTGAAGTTTCGATTGATCTCGTAAACACGCTCAAAACCGCCAACGACCAGACGTTTCAGATACAGCTCAGGTGCGATGCGTAAAAACATAGGCTGGTCGAGTGCATTATGAAATGTTTCAAATGGTCGCGCAGTCGCACCGCCGGGGATGATCTGCATCATCGGCGTTTCAGCTTCGACATAACCGCGGGTATCAAAGTAATCACGAATAAACTTGATAACCTGTGAGCGAAGATAAAAATTCTTTTTAACATCAGCGTTCATTATCAGATCGATATAACGCTGTCGATAGCGGATTTCGGTATCAGATAAACCGTGAAACTTATCCGGCAATGGACGCAGCGACTTTGTTAACAGCTGTATACCATCAACTTTGACCGACAACTCACCTGTTTTTGTTTTAAATAAAACACCGGTCGCACCGACGATATCGCCAATGTCCCATTTTTTAAAGCCATCGTTATAGACGCCTTCCGGCAAACTATCTCGTTGGACAAATAATTGTATACGACCAGACATGTCCTGCAGTTGCGCAAAACTGGCCTTACCCATGATGCGTTTGGCCATCATTCGGCCTGCGATAGCGACAGGGATTTTTAATTCTTCCAGCTCTTCTTTTGTCTTACCATGATATTCCGTTAACAAATCTTCCGCTAAGGCATCGCGACGAAAATCATTCGGGAATGCAGTGCCGCCATTCTGGCCCGCAACTTCGCGTAATAATTTTAATTTTTCACGGCGTTGGGCGATTAATTTGTTTTCGTCTTCTGCAGTTACTGGTGCTGTTTCTTTTTGTTGATCAGTGCTCATAAATTTTCTGTTTCTATATATTTGTTATACCACCATTGCGAGCGAAGCGCGGCAATCTCCTGTAAATATCACGGTTGTCTGGTAGAGATTGCCGCGCTTCGCTCGCAATGACGACTAAATTAAAGGCCTTGTTTTAGACTGGCCTCGATAAACTGGTCCAGATCACCATCCAGTACGGCTTGTGTATTTCCCGTTTCTACATTGGTCCTTAAATCTTTTATACGCGACTGGTCTAATACATAAGAGCGTATCTGACTGCCCCAGCCGATATCCGATTTCGTTTCTTCAAGCGCCTGTTGATCGGCGTTTCGTAATTGCACTTCACGCTCATACAGCTTGGCTTTTAATTGCTTCATCGCTGCATCTTTATTTTTATGCTGTGAACGGCCACTCTGACACTGCACCACGACATTGGTAGGCTCATGTGTGATCCGTACCGCTGACTCTGTTTTATTAACATGTTGTCCGCCCGCACCGCTCGCCCGGTATACATCGATACGCAGATCGGCCGGGTTAATATCGATTTCGATATCATCATCAACTTCAGGCGAAACAAAAACAGCGGCAAACGATGTATGCCTGCGATTCCCTGAATCAAATGGAGATTTACGCACTAAGCGATGTACCCCGGTTTCTGTACGCAATCTGCCAAAAACATATTCACCTGAAATATTAATGGTCGCACTTTTGATTCCGGCAACATCACCTGCGGAGACTTCCATCAATTCTGTCTTAAAACCGTGCCCTTCTCCCCAGCGCAGATACATACGCAGCAACATCTCCGCCCAGTCCTGTGCCTCCGTACCGCCAGACCCTGCCTGGATATCAACGAAGGCATTGCAGGCATCCATCTCACCCGAGAACATGCGGCGAAACTCCAGACCAATAACCTCGGTATCCAGGAGTTTTAAGTCATCAATAATACTGTTTATGCTGTCTTCGTCATCCTCTTCAACAGACATTTCCAGCAGTTCTTCCGCATCGTTCAAACCGCTATCGAGTTCTTCGATGGTAACAACTATCTTTTCCAGCCTGGAACGTTCCTGTCCCAGTTTTTGTGCATTTTCAGGATCATCCCAGATGCCCGGCTGCTCAAGCTCTCGATTAACCTCTTCTAATTCTTCTTTACGGCGATCAAAGTCAAAGATACCCCCTAAGTGAATCGGTGCGTTCACGCAGGTCATTGATCTGATTGGTTATTGGGTTAATTTCCATCATGGATACCACTATTTATCTGAAGCGGGGATGATACCCGAAAACCGGTTAAAAATGTAGCTGCGAATCTATAACTTTACCGGCTTTGGCTTTTTTGCCACGTCATTACGTATATATACGGGCACTGCTTCAGCGGCAGTAACAGTGTTACCTGATCTAAAATCATCAACTGCCAGCTTAACGATGGCTTCAGCACTCGGGAAACAATCTATGAGGATAGTTGGCAGTGGGCAGTTAGCTGCTTTTAGTAACCTGTCCTGATAACTTGCCCAGCCTGTGCCTGCGCCAACCCAGGACTCAGCTGGCAGATCTGATAGTGAAATTTTATCAGGTGAGATTACCGTTTCTTCACCATGCAATGCCCAGTGATTGTCTTTCAAACTATAGGCTGCCCAGTAAACTTCACCCATACGGGCATCGATAGCTGCAAGAACATGTTGACTGCCAGCCTCTTCGTAAGCGCATTGTGCAGTTGCTTTTAACGTTGATACCGGTATTACGGGTATATCATGCGCAAATGCGATGCCCTGGACTACACCTGCAGCAATTCTTAAGCCCATAAAAGAGCCTGGGCCACAGCCGAAGGCAATAGCATCCAGAGCGCTCACTGATAACCCTGCTTCAGATATCAGGTCATCGATCATTTTAAGAATTAAACGGCTGTGCTCGCGCGGAGCCAGCTGATATCGTGAAGTGACATTTGAACCAGAGGCATCGTCTTCTACATACAAAGCCGCCGAGCAGGCTTCAGTAGAAGTGTCTATAGCAAGTATCTTCATCCTGACTAGGAAGCAGCTAACTCAGAGGCAGTGGTATTTGCTGAAGCAACACCTGACAGGTCACTGAAAAATTTTTCTACATCACTGACATCTGATGTAACAGGCATCGTCGGCAGACTATTCAAAAATATTCGGCCATACGATTTTTGTTTCAGGCGGGGATCACCAATCATCACCACACCGTGGTCTTTCACATCACGTATCAGACGGCCGACGCCCTGTTTTAATGTTATTACAGCCTGTGGCACCTGAAATTCCATGAATGGCTGCCCACCGTTACGTTTGATCGCATCGATACGTGCCTGCATAACCGGATCACCCGGCGAAGCAAAAGGCAGCTTATCGATGATGACACAGCTTAAGCTTTCTCCACGTACATCAACGCCTTCCCAGAAACTCGATGTGCCCAACAGGACCGCATTATCTGTCTGGCGAAATTTTTCCAGCAGTTGATGTTTTGGCAGATCACCCTGCATCAGTAACTCATAGGGCAGCATCTGTTTCAAATAATCATGCGCTTTATGCATCGCATAATAACTGGTAAACAGGACAAATGCCCTGCCCTCACTCGCAGTAAGTACAGGCAAGGCCGCCTGCATTAATTCTTTGGTATAGGAAGGCTCTGATGGCTGCGGCAGGTTGTCAGGTAAGTAAAGCAGGCTTTGCTTCTGGTAATCGAAAGGACTGTCCCATACGCCGCTCTTATAATTTTCCAGACCGATATTATGTGCAAAGTGGTCAAACTGTTTATTTACCTGCAAGGTCGCAGAGGTAAATAACCAGGCATTAGAAAAATTATCGGTATGTTTTTGAAATATAGAAGCCACATCTATCGGTGTCGCATGCAGCATAAAACTTTTTGTATATGTCTCGTACCAAAGTACTGCCTGCCCGTCATCTTCCGCAGCATCTTTATCCTGCTGAAATGACTTGAGACGGAGCAATGTTGTCTGAGCACGTTCAGAGCATTGTTCAAGTCCGCGGCTTCTGTCTGCTGCAATGAGTAGAGCAGCATTCAGGTCTTTCAGTGTTGATACAAGATTTTCCAACTGCTGCTTTACTGCGGGTTTGTTGTTAACTTTTAACCAGGTTTCACGTAAGCCGCTATCGCCCAGCGCGATCCTGAAATCTCGTGCTGCTTTTTCCAGCTCTTCAGCATAGTCACGCAGCTCCGCCATATCAGAAGCATCATTCACCTGCTCTGCAATGGTATCTCGTGCTAATGAAATTACTTGTCGACTGCTGACCACGTCGCCAAAAAATCGTGCCGCCACATCATAGAGCTGATGCGCCTCATCGATAATAAAAGCCTCGGCTTCAGGCAACAGCTCAGCAAACCCTTCATTTTTCAATGTCATGTCAGCCAGCAACAGGTGATGATTGATCACCACTACATCCGCAGCCTGCGCATTTTTTCGCGCGTTAACGATAAAACAGCTCTCCCATTTATCACAGTCACCACCCAGACAATTATCAGCGGTCGATGTCACCATCGGCCAGAGATAGGAGTCCTCAGGTATAGCATTTAATTCTGAGATATCACCTGACTGCGTTAACTTTGACCACTCATCGATCTCAGCGAGACCTGCCCGTGATTCACGATTCATAAATCCCAGGTGTGGTGCCATATTGAGTCGATGTAAACACAGGTAATTACTGCGGCCTTTTAACAGCGCTGGCGCCGACTGTATCGATAAAGCCTCTATCACACGCGGCAGATCAGTATGAAATAGTTGATCCTGAAGATGACGTGTTCCGGTTGAGATGATGATTTTTTTACCTGAGAGCAATGCCGGCACCAGGTAGGCAAATGTTTTACCGATGCCGGTACCTGCTTCAGCAGCAAGCACATCACCCGATTCTAATGCCTCATCGATGGCATCACACAGGACAAGCTGATTCTGCCTGACCTGATAACCTGGAATTTGTTCAGTAAATGGACCTGTTAGACCGAGATATTCAGATGCCCGTTGCATGATTATTTATTCCGCTTCTACTATATCGCCACTATCAGTGGCTGCTAAAATACTTTTAAAGATTCGATCTTCTGATTCGCACGATAATAAGTGTCTTCATCATTTAACGCTCTGCTCGCGGTGCGGATAAATGACCAGTTCAAGACCTGTAGTTCAGCATCAGAGGCCGCAAAACTATTACTGCGCTTAGCCATCTGCACTGAGCGTTTTAGCGAATTCATCTGTAACGCCAGCCAGGATAGCCGGCTCCAGGCGGGTGCATATTCAGGTTTTATGCGCAATACACGCTCTAACTTATCTGTAGCAGCATTATAGGCACGGTTTTCAATCAGCACATCTGCTTCATCCAGAAGAACATTGATAGCTTCATACTCACCAGAAGTGTTAAGCCGCCATGCATCATATTTATAACTGCCCACTTCATCCTGAGCAGTACCATCCGCCGTATTATTACCAGCTATCTGGCCATCGATAGAAGCACAGGATGCCAGGAGCAGAGCGAATGAAAAATAGCTTATCAGTCGAAAAAAAGTATTCATATATCTTTGAGGGATGTGATCAGTTAAATAAATTCAAAAACCAGTTTGATTCACCACCACCTTCGCAGTCACTTGTCTGCTGCGGCTGTGAGCCTTCGATAAAAAGCAATTCTACCGCATTTTCACAGCCATTCTCAGACAAAAGACCATTATTTACGTCAACCCGGTATTTAGCCAAACCAGGCATCTGTGGGAATTCATAAGGTTTGTATGCAACCTCTTTGAACAGATTCCCCCAGATTTTCATCGCACCGCTTGAGCCGGTCAGAGTCGTCGGATGATTATCATCGTAACCCGTCCACACTACTGCCATAGTGTCTCCGGAAAAACCGGCAAACCAGCTGTCTCTAAGATCATCTGAAGTACCTGTTTTACCAGCAACCTGCAATGGCAGTTGATCAGCCAGACGTTTTGCCGTTCCATATTTAGCAACATCGATCAATGCTGAATTTACGATTGCCATGGCTTCTGGTCTGACCTGGTTGTCCACGTCTAATGAATAGCGCTCAAGTGGATTGCGTTCATTATCAAGCACAGCATGTACGCTGCGCAAAGGACTGTGGAAACCGTTAGCAGCAAATGTTTGGTAGATATTGGCAACATCTACCGGCGACATATTGACAGCACCTAGTGATAACGACGGATAAGCTGACACTGACTTTTTATAACCTAGCGCTGACAGTGTTGTTATGACGTTATCCAGGCCAACATCCAGACCGGTACGAACTGCAGGCACGTTGTAGGACTTGAGCAAAGCTTCATAAAGTGTCACTTCGCCATGATATTCTTTGTCATAATTTAACGGCTGCCAGTCATCCTGATTCGGTGTTTTATATATAAACTCCGAATCATCCAGCATCGTTGACAAGGTGTACCGTGAAGGGTCACGAAGTGCTGTTAAATAGATCACCGGTTTAATCAATGAGCCTATCTGCCGCTCTGCATTCAAGGCACGATTAAATCCCTTGTATGATGGATTGCGCCCACCGACTACCGCCAGCACATCACCATTTGATGGTGACACGACAACAGCTGCCGCCTGAAGATCTTTATTTTTTGATAATTGAGGCAGGGTTTTAATAATTGCCTGCTCAGTATTATATTGCACGTAAGGATCCAGCGTCGTAAATACACGCAATCCTTCAGAACTCAGATCATCTGACTGGTAATCCTGTTGCAGTTGCAGCTTCACCAGATCTATAAATGCCGGATACAAACCTGAACGCGCATGTTTAACGGTCGCTACTGGTCTATTCGAGAGCTTTTCATATTGCCGCTGTGTTATCAAAGCAGAACCCTGCATCGCACTTAACACGATATCCCGTCGTTCTCTCGCATGCTCAGGGTTTCTTTTAGGGTTGTAGTAAGACGCCCCCTTTACCATGCCGATCAGAATCGCCATCTCATCGATCGAAAGCTGTTTTAGTGATTTACCAAAATAATACTCACCGGCAAGCCCAAAACCGTGGATTGCGCGGCGACCATCCTGACCTAAATATATTTCGTTCAGGTATGTTTCCAGTATCAGCTTTTTATCATAATGAAGTTCCAGCAATAACGACATAAAGGCTTCATTAACTTTTCGAACGATCGTTTTATCCTGGGTTAAAAATAAATTTTTCACCAGCTGCTGCGTCAGTGTGCTGCCGCCCTGTACTGTCCGGCCCGAATAAATATTCACCAGCAAGGCTCTTGCGATCGAAAGAGGATCAACGCCCCAGTGAGTAAAATAGCGTCTATCCTCGATCAACAGCAACATCTTTATGAACATATCAGGCACGTCGTCAAGCCTGAGCAGCACTCTATCCTGTGAATGCGAAGGGAATATACCTGTCAGGTAACCAGCATCAAATCGAACAAGATCTGCGCTGTTAGCCGTATATATATCGATCAGCTGAGTAACTACATCATCTTCGATGGTTATCCGGATAGTATGACTATTCTCTTCACCATCCCAGAAAACAAAGCTGCGTGTCTTTATTTCAAAAATGTTATTCCATTGCCGGTACTGCGCAGGTTTTTGAGGTAACTGCTGCACTTGTTGATAGTTCAAATAATCAAGCTCGAACAAAACCTGTTTAGTCGATATCTTCTTACCAACAAACAATTCCAGAGGCCGGGCATAAACATGCGCCGGCAACTGCCAGATACGACCTTCGAAACGCTGTGTTATACGATTATCCAGATAAAACAGGTAAGCGATAAAAGCTATGAGTGATACAGCTAGAAAAGAAATTATAATAGATCGTTTTGAAGATGGTTTTTTTCTGTTATTAGACCGCTTTTTTACAGGGCGTTTTTTGCCTTTGCCACGGCTTTTATTGCTGCGTTTTTTCGCGGGAGACGCTTTGTTATTTTTTGCAGACATTAAGTATATGAAAAGTTATATAGAAACTTTTGCTGAATCATTTAGCTTCCGGTTATATTATTCTTGTTCCGAATTATTAATGCCAATCACATTAAACTGATTATACCTGTTTAATTTTTTAATCACAGGAGGCATTCGTAAAAGAGGGGATTTATAAGTAGCAAAAAATAGGCAAAAAAAAGCAGAATGAATAATCATTCTGCTTTTTATCTATTTTATTACCCTAACTGCTATTTACAGGTAGAAAGAAACCTTGCGGATTTGCCACTGCAGGGATCAGATTCAAACTGTGTTTTACGTTTGACATCTTCCGCCTCGCGTTTTTTTATCAATGCCCGCTTTTCTGCTTCACGCTGTTTTGCCGCAGCTTGCTGCTGGGCTAATAATTTTTCTTTTTGCGCTTGTTCTGCTGCCTGTTGATTTGCTTTTGATTTGGCAGCCGCATCTGCGTTCTGTTTTGCGGCCTGATCTGAGCGAGCTTTAGCTTCTGCATTCTTTTGCGCCTGCAACTTGCGCTGATCTTCTTGCCTGGCAAGCCTTTCTTTCTCTTGTTTGGCTTTTAACTCGGCACGTTTTTTTTCATCCTTACGTTTTTTTTCCGCGGCCCAACGTTGTTGATTCTCTCTTACCAGTTCAAGCTCACGCTCAGCTTCCAGAACACCAACTAATGCCGCCTTATTTAACCAGCTAACCGCTTTATTTGAATTTCTCTTAACGCCTACGCCTTGAGAATACATCTTACCAACATAGTATTGCGCCTGTGCATTTCCTTCATTGGCCTTTGTTTTCAATGCTTCAAACTCTGCTTTATTAGCATTGTTGACACCATTTTTTTTGATATCCCAATACAGTAATTTAAAGCTCGCTGTTTCATGTCCCTGGCTCGCTGCTTTTGTTATCCAGTTCATCGCTTCGGTTTTATCTTCCTTAACACCAAAGCCGGTCTCATACATCTCACCGACTTTAAACTGTGCTTCAGCATTTCCCTTTTTTGCCAGTTTCATCTGAAAATCAAAAAGACCATCAGCTTGTGACAGAGAAGGCGCCAACAACAATATAGTCATTAGCATCAGGAC
>JADFWF010000121.1 GCA_015222965.1 Pseudomonadota bacterium
CATTATTGCCCAAAATTACTGGCGCAAGATCTGCCCAAGCTTAAACATAAAACAAAAGTCTGTGTCTCACACCTGAAGCCGGGGAGTGAACAGGAAATCATCGAGCAATGCAAAGCGGCTCTGCCGGACTGGGATATACATCAGTTGAAAAGTGGTGATGTGTTTCAGCTTTGAAAACAGGTCGTTGGTCATAGGTCGTTAGTCTTTTGTCGGTTTTGACTAATGACAAACGACGGCCTTCATAATTCGTTATAATTCGCACTCGTGAATTAACACTCAAAATAGATTAGGTAAACCATGTTCGATGGATTAAGTGACCGTCTCGCCAGTACCGCGCAGAAATTGCGTGGTGAAGGCCGATTAACCGAAGACAATATTCAGGATGCCCTGCGTGATGTCCGCATGGCGCTGCTGGAAGCTGACGTTGCACTGTCAGTGGTACGCGGCTTCATCGATGATGTGAAACAGCGCGCACTGGGCGAGGAAGTACTGACCAGCCTGAAACCGGGCCATGTTTTCGTCAATATCGTTCAGGACGAACTGGTCAAGGTGATGGGTGCGCAGAACGAGTCACTCGACTTGAGTGCGCAACCGCCAGCCGTGGTTCTGATGGCAGGTTTGCAGGGCGCGGGTAAAACCACGACGGTTGCAAAACTGGCGAAAATGCTTAGCGAAAGGGAGAAGAAAAAATCCCTGCTGGTGAGTTGTGATATCTACCGGCCAGCCGCGATCGAACAGTTAAAAACACTGGCCACACAGGTCGGTGCAGAGTTTTTCCCCAGCAGCACAGATCAAAAACCCACCGATATCGCTAAAGCAGCACTTGATTACGCACGAAAGCATTATATCGACGTGGTGCTGGTAGACACCGCTGGCCGTCTGCATATCGATGCTGAAATGATGGATGAGATCAAAGCTATCCATAAAGCAGTTAACCCGGTAGAGACCCTGTTCGTGGTTGACAGTATGACCGGTCAGGATGCCGCCAACACTGCCAAGGCCTTTAATGAAGCATTGCCGCTAACCGGTGTCGTGTTAACCAAAACAGACGGTGATGCCCGTGGTGGTGCGGCGCTGTCGATCCGTCAGATTACCGGTAAACCCATCAAATTTATGGGTTCAGGTGAAAAAGTTGAGGCACTGGAAGCTTTTCACCCTGAGCGCGTCGCTTCGCGTATCCTGGGTATGGGTGATGTGCTCTCGCTGGTGGAAGAAGTTCAGCAGAAAGTCGACCATAAACAAGCGGCAAGACTGGCGAAAAAGGTCCAGAAGGGTAAGAGCTTTAACTTCAACGACCTCAAGGAGCAGTTTGAGCAGATGCAGAACATGGGCGGAATGGCTGGTTTGATGGACAAGCTCCCGGGTATGCCGGGCATGGCCGACAAGATCAAGGATAAGGTCAATGATAAAGAGATGAGCCGTATGGTTGGCATCATTAATTCGATGACGCCTAAAGAAAGGGCGTTCCCGGATATCATCAAAGGATCGCGTAAACGCCGTATTGCTACGGGTTGCGGGCTGCAGGTGCAGGATGTTAATCGCCTCATCAAGCAGCAGATGCAGATGAAAAAAATGATGAAAAAAATGTCCAAAGGCGGCATGGCAAAGATGATGCGCGCCATGAAAGGCGGTGGCATGCCTCCTGGAATGGGCGGCCCGGGCGGCCCGGGTGGCGGTATGGGCTTTTAACAGGAAATAAGCAAAGTCAGATACTTTTCACCGCAGAGGCGCGGAGACGCAGAGTTTTATTTTTGTAAATAGCGCCACCGGCGCTATTTACAATATCAAGGTTTTCTCTGCGTCTCCGCGCCTCTGCGGTGAATCGCTTTTAAGGTTTTTTACTGCACTCTCTTGGCGTATTATTCTTGTTTTTATCCAAAAACAGGCTTCCATCTGGCGAAATAATCCCGTAAAATGCGCGGTTTCCTGTGGCCCATGAATATATTTGCGGGTCATTTTTTAGTTTTAGAATTTGAGAGTAACTGATGGTAACAATACGTTTATCTAGAGGCGGCGCCAAGAAGAAGCCTTTTTATCACATTGATGTTAAAGATTCACGCAGATCTCGCGATGGTCGCTACATCGAGCGTTTAGGCTATTTTAATCCTGGTGCTACCGGTGGTGAGCAGCGTCTGGTATTGGATCTGGATCGTGTAACACACTGGAAATCTGTCGGCGCACAAACATCTGATCGCGTATCTACACTTATTAAGCTGGCTGCCAAGGCTGTTTAATAGCAAGGCTGCTGCTTAATAAACTATCTTGTTGAATGAGCCTTATTGTAAAGATATGGCAGATGATCAAAAAGATAAGGCACGAGACGATACTTCGGAAAAAGTCATATTAGGGCGGATTACCGGAGTTTACGGTGTAAAAGGCTGGATTAAAGTTTTTTCATACACCGATCCAATGGAAGCGATCGTCGATTACAGCCCCTGGTTTATCAGAGCTGAAAATCGTAGTCGGTCACCATGGAGACAGGTGAAGCTGAAAGCAGGCAAACGCCATGCGAAAACAGTGGTAGCAAAACTGGAGCACTGCAACAATCGGGATGAGGCCATGGCATATGTTGGCACAGAGATCGCGATAGAGCAGCAACAGCTCGAACAGTTAAAAGAAGCAAATGAATTTTACTGGCGTGACCTTATCGGTCTGCGAGTAATCAACCAGCAGGAGATCGAGCTGGGTGTAGTAAAAAGTTTGATGGAAACCGGTGCTAATGATGTATTGGTCGTGGTTTCAGAAGCGGACGGAGAAGCCATCGAGCGCCTTATTCCATGGACTATGGATATCGCCATTATCACAGTAGATATTGAGCAGGGCATGATAACAGTAGATTGGGATGCGGACTTTTGATGGCTGCATCGTGAACATATACCTGATTACACTGTTTCCAGAATTAATACAGCAGGCAGTAGCATTCGGCGTGCTGGGTAGAGCGATAAAACAGCAGCAGTTAAAACTGCAGTGTTTTAATCCGAGAGACTACACAGAAGATAAACATCACACGGTGGATGACCGGCCTTACGGCGGTGGCCCCGGAATGTTGATGAAGGTCGAACCATTAGCGAAAGCGATAATGGCAGCAAAGGACGAAGCTGGGCAGACCAATGGACAGCCTGCCAAAGTGGTTTACCTGAGTCCGCAGGGACGGCAGCTAAATCAGCAACTGGTAGTCGATACGGCTGGACAGAGAAACGATTTAATATTGATCGCTGGACGTTACGAAGGTATCGATGAGCGATTAATCGGATCACTGATAGATGAAGAATGGTCAGTTGGTGATTACGTATTAAGTGGTGGCGAATTTGCTGCACTGGTAGTAGTTGATGCCATAACCCGCTTGATACCTGGCGTGTTAGGTGATGATGAATCGGCTATACAGGATTCATTTATGCAGGGTCTGCTAGATTGCCCGCATTACACCCGGCCCGAAACCGTCGATGGTCAGGAAGTGCCGAAGGTGTTGTTAAGCGGTAACCATGCGGCGATACGGCGCTGGCGGCTAAAGCAGTCACTGGGTCGAACATGGCTGAGAAGGACTGACCTGCTGGAGACGGCGAAGAAAGATACGACCCACTGGGATGCGGAAAAAGCAGACTTGCTGGCTGAGTTTAAGGCTGAGCATAAAACTGACAAGGGTTAAGAATATCGATAGCCGGTTGAAATCCAGTTGATTCAACAGGCTAAAAAGATGAAAAAATATTTAAACCAATGAAAGGTTTAAACCAAGGCAAATTAATTAAGATTTAGGGCGCGAAAGCGGAGTAAAGATATGAGCAACATAATTCAACAGCTTGAAGCTGAACAAATGACACGTGATGTACCAGCGTTCTATCCTGGCGACACAGTTGTCGTTCAAGTGCGTGTAAAGGAAGGCGAGCGTGAGCGTTTACAGGCTTTCGAAGGCGTCGTAATAGCAAAACGTAATCGCGGTTTACACTCTGCATTTACAGTACGTAAAATCTCACATGGTGAAGGTGTTGAGCGTGTGTTCCAGACATACAGTAATGGCATCGCTGAGATCTCAGTGAAACGCAGCGGTAAAGTACGTCGTGCGAAACTTTACTACTTACGCGGCAGAACGGGTAAAGCGGCTCGTATCACCGAGAAGCTTAAGTTGTCTGACAAGCAATAAAAGTCAGAAAGTTTTAAAGTCTTATAAAAGGGCGGTACTTTGTACCGCCCTTTTTTTCGTTCTTTTTTTATGTGTATGGTTTGTTGTGTGCTGATACAATCTACAGAAAGACAAGTCACAGGTTGATCTAATGCGAATCCTATTTTCAGTACTTCTGATGTTTGGTGTTGTTACCAATATCTGGGCTGAACAGAACAAAACTTCCAGCAAGGTTGCTGTACCGGCATCGACACCAGCGCCAGCAGCATCTGCACCAGACAAAGCCTTGCCTATTGTTGCCTCGTCTACTGTTAATAATAAGCAATCTGTCACTTTCAAATCACTGGCTCAGATGAATGAGCTAATCGGACTTGGTGTACCAGCACTGGCATTAAGCCTGTTAGATGATGAGCAGAAAAAACGCCCGGCATTTTCTGCAGACTGGTACGCTTTCGAATATAAACGAATATTACTGATGTCTGCACTCGAACGCTGGCAGGAATTGATTGAGCGTAGCCAGTGGTTATTTGATACTGCCAAAAAAGAAAGGCACATCACCAGAAAAATTCGCCTCTGGTTTGAAACGCAACAGGTGATAGCGCGATTGCAATTAAAGCAAAGTGAGCAGGCCCTGGGCCAGCTGCAGCATATGTTGTGGGACACTGAAGCGGCGCATAGAGATCCATCCCTGCCGGTAGTCTGGCGGCAGCTGATCATTCGCGCTTATCTGCAGTTACAGGCAGACGATGATGCGCGAAGAGCACTGGTTAAGTATGAGCGTGACTATAAAACAGATAAATTAAATATCGACTGGGTCTTGTTGCAGGCGCAGGTGCTACTCAGAACGCACCGGCCACAACAGGCGATCCGGCTGCTCCAGCAAATTCCCAGCGAAAATGCAGTCGATGTCGAAGCCTTGCAACTCATTGCAGAACTGCAGGCTAACCCGAAACGTGCAGCTGTAATCAATCAGCAGATGCGCGAACGGCTTGACGGCCAGATATTAAGCCGGCATGCGCGCTGGGCATACTCCTATGTTGCTTATCTCTCATCAAAAGTGCTATCGGATAATTCGGCGCAAATTTTAAATATGGAAGCGATGCTGTCTCTGGGTATCGAATACCCGCTGTTTGATGAGAGCTATCAGGTCACTGCAGATGACTTATGGCATTCGTATAATAAGCTGGGTCTAACTACCGCGAATGACAGTGGCCTTTTATTTGGGAATGACGAGCAATGGAAAAAACAGTCAGACAAGTTGATCAGAGGAGAGCCGGAAAAAGCACTGGCTCTAAATGCAGCGCTGGTATTACATACAGATAATTTTGCCACTAAACAGCAACAGCATAAAACCATCGTAGAGATAATAGAGCGCCGAAAAAATGGACTTGAACTGATCAATCAGCTCTACCTGCACAGCAATAAGGTGGCGGATGTCAATGTGCTGCCTGATGAAGTGCGTTATCGCCTGGTCGATTATGCACTGTCAGAAGGCAGCTATTATGAAGCCGCCACGATAATGAAAACCTTGAAGGAACCGCCGCAGGGTAAAACACTTTTTGACTGGCGCATGCGTAAAGCACGAGTTTTGATCCTGCAGGGCGAATACAAACAAAGTGAAGAACTGATACGCAAAACTTTTTCTGAGAAAAAAACGATCACCCGTGCAGAACTTGACCGTTTTATCCAGGTGGTCTTTGATTTTCAAACCGTTCAGCAACATCAGTCGGCCATCAGATTGTTTGACCTGATCTCGTTGGAAAATCTGGATGAAAATCTAAAACGTGAGATCTTTTTCTGGAAGGCAGAGTCATATTTCTCACTGGAAAAATATGATCGAGCTGCATTGTTCTATCTGGAGTCTGGACGTGCTGTGGCTGATGCAGATAACGATCTTTGGGCACAATCTGCGCGATTCAAGGCAGGTAAAGCTTTGATGCTGGCTGGAATATACGTTGATGCTAAAAAAGTTTTTTCTGATCTGTTAATAATAACCGCCAGTGATTC
>JADFWF010000003.1 GCA_015222965.1 Pseudomonadota bacterium
ATCCGTAAAAGTCATGAAGAAATCCGTAAAGAGACCAATCGCGCACACGCCAGGTCCAGCTTCAAACTGGGTGCGGGTTTTATCGGTATTGTTGCTGCTGGCTCACTGATGATATTCAGCCAGCTTCTTACACTGGGCCTGTTGACGCTGGCTGTCGGTGGCGGTGCGCTGGGAGGTTATCTCATGCGCGTTCGGCAAGAGGCCGTATCGCGACGTAAAGAGGCTATTGCCATGAGTGATGAAAGAAAACCTGTTATTGATGTTCAGCCTGTTAAGGGTGATTCAAGTAACAGGTAAGAACCAAAAGTTTTTGTAACTATTAAACAGAAACACCTAAAAGAACACGTGTAAGACATTTTTTGAACACCCCAGTGGTAGGGAAAATAGTTTAGGTATGGCTGTTAAACACCTACACAGCGTAACCTCAGTGTTTTTATAGACTCGCAAGGCGGATCTCATAATCGGCAGGTCGAAGGCTCGACATGGTTACTCATTCTCGCTCAAAATTTTTGTTTGGCTTAGCCATGCAGTGAAATACAGGACAACCGCACATAACATGACGCCATTAAAGCCAATGTCTATTGCGAGCAATACAGCCAGTATTGCGCTCAGTACCGAGGCGCAGCCGTTTATGCCCCAGGCCCAGGGTATTAAGTGTGGTCTGGTTCGTTGCAATGTGGCAAGACCAATTGGAAATGGCATGCCCATAACAAATGCCAGTGGTGCTGCAAGAATGAAAGCGGATGTGATCCGCGCTGTTTCTGGCAACGACATAATCATACTGCTGATCAATGGTAGCAACACCACATAACATACAGTGATCAGCCCAATCAGTATTACTGAGCGCCGCAATATGACCGGAATAATGGCGTTTGATTCGGTTTTCATGCGGTGCTGGACATAAAGACTGCCGAGGCCAGAAAAAATCAGGAAGGCGCATAGTGTGACAGCGACAGCGTAGAGAGGCTGACTGAGTATCAGGGTAAACTTCTGGATGAAAGCGATTTCAATAAAAAGAAATGCCAGGCCGATTGCCAGAAAGTAGATGATAATATTATGGCGCTTGTTAGCGTCTTCCTTTTTATCTGTTCTGACAAAGACTAAAGGCAGCAATATCAGAATAAACGCAGCAACAGCAGATTGCGCCAGGGTTGCCAGTAAAGTTGGATAACCAACACCTATCATGGATATGCCAGCCTGCCCGGGCAACGACAGGAATTCTTCCAGGCTTGACCATCTGAAATAATGATTGAAATAGGGCGTGTTGTCGGTTGCGGGCTTTATGTCATATTTGTATTCATGAATAAATCTGCCACCAAACTGGTCAGGCGGTTGCTTTAATAGTGATTCAGCAGCGAGATAAAAAACAGGCTCCTGCAATTGCTGAAACCTGTTGGCTTCATGTTGCTCGATCCCAGGGAGCCACGCCAGGTCAAAGCTGCGGGACTGATTGAAGCTACGTACGTTGTGTATTTCTTTAGCCGTCAATGGAGTGTTCTTTATCAATAGCGTTGCAGTATTCCAGCTCCGAATCCATGCAATGTTGTTCTCAGGATGGATGATCCCGGAATTCTTCATTGCGCTAACCGCGGTTGCAAATAGCTTCAGGTTTCCGCGAGCAGGTGTGCTGGTCCACAGGGTTATGCTTAATAGTCCATCTGGTGCGAGCAGCTTCAGATAGGATTGCAGTGCCTCAACGGTATAGTCATAAGAGGTGGACAACGCATGTACGCCTACTGAGCCACCAGCTGATGCGCCAGGCGGACCCATGATGACGAGATCATAGTTTTTTTCTGATGATGCAAATCCACGTGATGATGTCGTGTGAATCGTCACTTTGTCTTCAAGATGCTGCCAGCCGTAATAATCTGCAAATTGATCTGTAATGAGCAAGCTGAGCTGCCTGTCTGGTTCGACAGCATCTATTTGCGATATATTAAATAAATGTGCCTGCAATATCTGCGCACCGGTGGCCGATCCGAGAATCAGGGTATTCTGAGGCAAACTGTGCACATGATAAGGCAGAGCAGAGCTCATGTAGTCATAATATTCAAGTGACGCTCTGTCTGTGACATGGTCGATAGTTGTCATCTCATCACCGTCTCTGAATACTGCAAGCTGCTCAGGAGGTCCCTTGGGGCTTTGTAAACTCATTCCTGGGGCATGACGAAATGGAATCAGCGGACTCTGCACAACATCAGTCTGGGAAACTGGGGATGTATGTTGAAAGCGCAATGAAGCATCTTTTATCAAAAGGGTTTGAGCAAGTCCCTTGTATTCTGACATGCGCAGGTCAAGCCATTTCTGTGGTGTCATGGCAATAGCAAACATGCACATTAGAAGTACCGATGCTGTTATCTGTTTTTGCCTCTTGCTGAGATTGCCCGGTGCAGACAGACCCGATGTAAATAGACCCATCGCAAACAATCCTGCTGCAATACCGCTAATACCTAAAATACGCAGCACGACGTCAGGTGAAAATATCTGCAGTAAAGCCATGATAGACACTGCACCAATACCAGCTCCGATGAGATCAATGCCATATACCAGCGCGATCTTCTGGTGAAAGCGCATCATGGTGAGTGCTATCGCATTGGCAACAAAGAAAAAGGGCAATGTCAGCAATAAATAACTTAGCAGCAATCGTTGCCACTGGGAGCTGTCCCACAGGATTTCCAGGGCATTAAAAGGTAATTGCTGTACTGCGATATAACAGAGGATTGATGTTATGCCAAAGAGCAGGGTATTGGCGATAAATACGCTGTCATAATTATCCAGCAGCCAGCGCCGAAATACGGTGATTAAACTGCCGCTCACGCCGTAACCAAGTAGAGCAAGACTGATCACCATAAATGCAAAATGGTGCCAGTGAATAATCGAAAACAGTCTTATCAGCAGGACTTCATATGCCAGGGCTGCAGCAGATAGAATAAAAATGGACACCAATGGTGGTGTTGCTGTCTGGTTATCAGTCATTGGATACATAGTGGGTAATACTGCCAATGGCTACCAGTTACCACCAGCAATCACTAGTGGCCGCCAGTGAAAGGAACAAAGCTGACCGGTAGTACCTGCCGCGTCGTGACGTTACCCTGCATGTCTTTATCAACCAGTGTCAGGTACTGGGTCTGGAATCGTGAGCCTACAGGGATAACCATGCGCCCGCCTTTTTTAAGCTGTTGTACCAGCGGTGGTGGAATATGACTGATGGCTGCCGTCACGATAATGCTGTCAAATGGTGCATGTTGCAGCCATCCATTGTAACCATCGGCAATGCGTGTTTCGATATTGCCATAACCGAGTCGGTCTAGAAGCCGTGTTGACGAATTCCCCAGCTCTTCGATGATCTCGATACTGTAGATCTTTGCTACCAGTTGTGAAAGTACGGCTGCCTGGTAACCTGAACCGGTGCCGATTTCAAGAACATGTTGATCTGGTTCAGGCTGCAATAAATCAGTCATCAGGGCGACGATATATGGTTGCGAGATGGTCTGGCCATAACCGATGGACAAAGGTCTGTTTTCATACGCTTGCGAGTGCAGATTCTGCGGTACGAATTCATGCCGGGGAACTACATCCATGGCTTGCATGACGATGTCATTGAATGACTTTTTGTTGATGTGTTCTGCAGTCTTTCTGACATCATCTGCTATGCCTTCAATCATTTGCTTGCGCTGCAGCGTGTATTCATCAGCAATAGCCAGTGCGCCAGGCACGAAAATCAGCTGAACGAATACCCAGATTATTATATATCTTACTGACATGTCATTAGAATGGCACCAACCATAGGTAAATTCAAGGCCTTAAGCCTATAAGGTCATATAGTAGTGCCATTAACCGTGATCGAGGAAATTTGAGAAACAGCACGCCAGTTAATAAGTATCAGTCTCGTATAATCCTCTAAAATCTTTTCGACATCGGGCATTAATCCTGCCGTGTGTGTTTTTCAGATTGATTCGCTTGTTTTCATCGTCCAGCAGATCAGATAATTATTTTATCTGTTCCTGGTAAGAGTTTGTCAGGATGATCGCCTGTTTGCTTTTTATCAACTCAAGCTCTTCCTCAAAGTTTTCCATGTGCAGGCCGGTGATAATTGCACCGTTATAACTGGCTGCCCCCCCATTGATATCAATTTAAGAAATATGGAGAGGAGTACCATATCAGCATAGGAGTGCGCTCGAGCCCCACCATTTACTTCCATCCATTTTTAGCATCACCCTGCGCATACTTTTTGATGACTCTTTCCGGGTAACCCGTAAACACGCCGTCGACACCAAGTGTCTGCATTTTCGCCAGGTCCTCGGGGTGGTCTACCGCGTAGACATAAACTCTCAAACCCCTCTCATGTGCATCATCAACAAATCGTTTATCGACACAATCTATTGAAGGATGCACGGAGAAAGCAGCAAGATCTTCGGCAAATTTTGAACCATCAACTGGCATACCTCTTATCAATGCACCAAGTTTTATCTCCGGGACCAGTCGCCTCATCTCTACTAACTCCAGGTGATAGAATGAGGACACCAGAAATCTTTCTTTGGCCATACCATCGGCGAACAACTTTGACAGTAACGCGGCAACAGGCTTAGCCGTGTCCGGTCCTTTGAGCTCGATATTCAGGCAGGCCTGAGAACCAATCACTTCACAGACCTCTTCAAGCAATGGGATTTTTTCACCCTCTCCCGCATCCAGCGAACGCAGATAGCCGAACGTTTTATCACACAGATAACCACTGCCGTCTGTTGTTCTCTCAAGCCGGTCATCGTGAAAGACAACGAGACGCCCATCTACATAATAAACGTCCACTTCCATGCATGGCGCACCCAGCTCGAGCGCTTTACGAATCGAGCGAAGCGTATTTTCTGGCGCATGTCCCATCGCACCACGATGACCTATACATAATAAATAAGGTTTTTCCATTGCATTACCATACGCTGAGACAGGTTTGGTGACAAACAATGTTACTGGTCCCATGCAACAAAAAAGCAACAAAAAAGGTTGCCGGAGGGAACATTTATTAACCAATTGCCCTTTTTTCGTCCGACCTCTTCCACGCTTCCCGGGGAACCAGTTCTTCCCAAACCAGTTAATCAGCTTGTATGTTCAGTTTTTCATGGATAAAATCGATCAGATAATTTGCATGCTGCTGAAACTGATCGACCGAATTATGATCTGCGCCCTCAACAGCTACAACCTGGACGTTGTTTTCCAGCTGCGCGTTCTGTTCAATCAGACGCATATCACTGATCGGCACTACCCTGTCTTCTGTCCCATGCACCAACAGAACCGGACAGCGGATGTACCTTATGCGGTTCATGGGTGCGATCTCATCAAATCTATAGCCAATCACCCATTGTATATAGCGCATGATCAGGGGCTTTAACCACCGCGGGAGCCATGGCCGGTCAAGATGCCGGTGCATGACCAGGTTGGGATGTGCAAAACCAGATATACCAATCACCATGTCAATATCGGTTCTGTGTGAGGCGGCCAGCAAAGCGGCTGCAGCGCCGATCGAATGGCCCAGCACAACGATCTTCTGGCTGGCATCACGTTGCGTAGTCCATTCGATGGCACTCCCCAGGTCTTCTGCGAAGCGTGGCAGGGAGGAAAAGGTATCACTATCACTCCTGCCATGATTTCGCGCATCATATAGCAACACGTTCATACCTGCCTCATGAAAGGGTAGCGCCAGTGGCAGCATCATCTGCGCATTGCCACCCCAGCCATGAACCAGGATGACCGTGCACTGATTACGCTTTCCTGGGATCAGCCAGGAAAAAAGTCGTTTGTTTTTTGGGCCAGGCAGGTACTGACTACTGAAGGGCAGAGAGAGGCTTTCCGGTGTGGTGTTTTCGATCAGCCTGGGAACACGATAGACCCAGTGCAGGATGACTGGAAAGAGTCCGATCAATGTTATGCAGGCAGCAGCAATGACGATAGCGAGATTCATGGGCACCATGATAAAGGGATAGGCATTTACTTGCTGCGATATTCATCGTTGTTGGAACAAAGTATCGGAGGGATTACTTTCGCGCCTTTTTCGCGGCACCTTTTTTGGTCAAAAACACTTTTTTTAGTATAAAGAACTGCAGTAGTTAACAATGGTGTCGTCTAATAACCGACTTTCAGTGCTATTGGGGGAGGGGATGATATCTATGCCCAGTCAAGGCCTGGCAATTTTTCAACGGTACCTAGATGAGACAACAAACTGGAACGTAGCCAGGCCTGTAAGTTTTTAGTTAATTTCCGGTCACCCTGCACCTTTATATCACCCGTTTTTATCATATCGTTCAATTCAGACTGGCAGGTCCAGACAGCTGTCATTACTGCTAATGAAGATTGAATAATAATGTCTATATCATGTCCTGGATCATTCAGGCATAAATCTATGCGACCATTTTCAGATATTAACCACCATTTGCGAGCACCTTCTGGAGCATCTGCATATTCAAACTGCACCACCACTTTCTGCTCTGGAAACTGTAAGGTATCCACACTGCGGCGCATATCCCACATCAATAGACTGGCATCCAGATCATCATCCTTCAATGTTGTTTTTACCCATCGATGCCCCCAGGCCCCCATCAATTCGACGATGGGGCGTAACTCCTGGCCTGCGTCGGTTAATTCATACGCCCCCTTCTCACTACCCACATGCTGAATAACACCAGCACTTTCCAGCTGTTTTAATCGTTTTGAGAGCAAAGTCGGTGACATCAACGGCACCCCCTTACGTAATTCATTAAAACGTGTACTACCAGCGATCAACTCCCTTACAACCAACAAGGTCCAGCGCTCACAGAGTAATTGCGTAGCTTGTGCAAGCGGGCAAAATTGACCATAAGTTTTCATAAAACGACCTTATTATTGAGTATGAATGGTTAAATATTGTAGTACAGAAAGTGTACTTCCATAAAGTTGTTACAGCTGTTACATTGAATTTCGTTTAAAAACTATGAAGATACTTATTACCCTACAGGAGATTAACTATGACAGCTTCACTCTATGAACGACTAGGCGGCACTGAAGGCATTACCAATATTGCCAGTGATATCGTTGAAAATCACTTGAAAAACCCCGCTATATCGACTCGATTTAAAGGCCTTGACGCAGACGTGTTAAAAAAAGGGGCCGCTACCTTTTTTATCATGGGCACTGGCGGACCTGAAGTTTATGAAGGTAAAGATATGCTGGCGACTCATAAAGGCATGAACATATCAGCAGTAGAATTTATGGCTGTTTTAGATGATGGACTGGATGCTATGAAAAAAAATAATGTAGGCCAGCGTGAACAGGAAGAAGTATTATTTGTACTTTACAGCATGCGTGCTGACATCGTTTTAGTTTAGTCGCACTGCATCAACTTACCGCAGGCCTGAA
>JADFWF010000122.1 GCA_015222965.1 Pseudomonadota bacterium
AATGCGAACGAGGCGATGGTGGTTGAGGTTAAAGCTTTGTCTGACGATGAGCTGGATGCGGTGGCGGATTATTTGTCCAGGCTTTGATGGTGCAGGTGCGAATTTAAGAACCTCATAAGAATATCGTATGGCTAAATAGCCATACCGGTGCTACACTAGCTTCATAGACGAAACGGATTTCGAATCGGATGAGGCCAAAGACCTTGTTAACCAGTATAAGCATGGAGTCTCATTTGGTGTGGCACAACATGCTTTTTTAGATAAAAATCGTGTTATTGCGAAGGACCTAGGCCATAGCCAAAATGAGCAGCGTTATTACTGTTTTGGTTTAAATGCAGAAGGTAATGGTGTACTTACAGTTCGATTCACGTACAGGTCTAACTGCATACGAATTATTGGTGCAGGCTACTGGCGAAAAGGAAAAAAGATATATGAACAAAATAATTCAATATAGTGAAGAGCCAATTGGTGAAATTGAGTTAGTCTCTGATTTTCTTCCCTCGCCTGAAGAGCTCGCCCTAAAAAATCAGAATACTAAAGTTACTATTTCACTTAGTTCTGAAAGCATTGCCTATTTTAAAGATGCTGCAAAAAAACATCATATGCAGTATCAAAAAATGATTCGGCAATTGCTTGATGAGTATGTGGCACATCAGAAAAGTGCTGAGAAGTAGTAATTATAGCAACGTAACTTTTTAGGCTGGCTTCGCCTGCGCTGGGATATATTCAGTATATCCCTATACTTCACCCCATCGGGGCTTGCGTGAAAAACTTTTCCAGAAAGTATTTTCGCGGAATGCCAAATTATATTGAGGGCCGCTCCTACAGGGTGTGGGATTTCGCGAAATGGCTATGTATTCTTAGCCTCTACTGTGGGCTTAGTTTTTTTGTATTTGATACTGCACCCAAAGGTGGTGCCCCTTACCCGGTTCTATAGTAACCACATCTTCCGCTGCATTGCTGCTTTCTACGCAGAGCATTTTTTTATAACCCTCTTCACCAAGATCACCCATTTTATTGGCAGTTTCTATCCAGGGGTTCCAGACCACGGTTGAGCGGCTGCCGCATTTGTTGATGATGATGTTTCGTTTCAGGGTTTTGTCTTCGATCACACACTCTCTGACGGTGTCGACGTATATCCTGTCGACTTCTTCATTGATGTATACCGGACCGTGCTGAACTTTTAGTCTGAAGTTTTCGAGCTTATCGAGGTAGTCAGTATCATCGAGACCGTGCAGTAATACTTTGCTGACATCACCTACGTTGAAATAGCTATGCAGTGCCTGGCCGATAATGATGGGTTCTGAACCATTGTTGTGTGTGACCAGTTCCATCTCCAGTTTTTTACCGATGGTTACCTGGTATTGCACCGTCGTTTCTGGAGGCCACATATCATCATTATCTGCCTGCGGCTGCGTGGTAAAGGTGACGCGGGTTCTGCCATCGTCTAACGCTTCCGTGCAGATCATCTCCCATAGTGTGGTGCGAGCAAATCCGTGTGCTGGAAAATGCTTAATCGTTTTATGCCCGCCAAACCATGGCCAGCAGATGGGGATGCCGCCGCGGATTGATTTGCCGGATTTAAAGCTTGCGTCTTCTGACAGCCAGATGACCTCTTCTTCGCCTTCTGGTATCCAACTGAGCACATGCGCACCTTGCAGGCTTATGATGGCAGTCGCATATTTATTTTTTATATCAATAATCGGGATACCGCCCTTGCCTTTGGTGAAGCAGAGGTGGTTCTTGCCGGTTTTTAATGCGAATTTTTCGTTTAGTAGTTCCATGCTGATGTGTTTGTAGTTATTTTTGTTAAGTCCTAAATATAAGCTGTCATTGCGAGCCGTTATCATGGCAGGGCAATCTTGTTTTAGTACATCATACTAAAGATTATAACTGTCATCCTGAACGATAGTGAAAAATCTTGCCAAAACATTTTCATTTATCCGACGTAAGATCCTTCACTGACGTTCAGGATGACAGCTAATAATGAATGATGATACGTATGCAGGAGTGCGCCAGAGATATGATCTGGTGTCCACGATAAAAATAAGCCCGCATAAAGCGGGCTTTCTTATATTAGTTTATTACTCACGAATGGGAGCATTTGCGGAACCTTTAACTAAACTAACGGAATGAAGACAAGCTTTTTTATTGTGATAACCATCGTCAGAGCTAGCAATGATTCTGTTGTTAGCGGCATATAAACGCCAACGCCATTGGTTTTGATTATCTTTGTACACAAAGTAAAACATGAAAAATCCCTCTCAAGAAAAATTTAAAACATACTTGTTCAGTTATACGCATGATAACGCAGAGTGGGGATTCGAAATCCAGGCTGAAAATGAAGATGATGCAAAACTACGGGTTTCGAAATTGATGTACGCCAAATATGATGGCGAATTAGCTATGAAAATCCCTTCTCAGTTAGGCATTTTTCCACGCCTTATCATTATGTTGCTAAACAGCCCCAGCGCACTCATGCGGTTACTGTCTGCACGTTAAGTTACGCGCCCACAAACATAACATCTTAGTTAGTCATTTTCCAGAGTTGTTTGATACTCTCCCAGCATCGCCAGGTGGTTTAGCTTTGCGCGTTTGAGCAACGCCTGTTGTGCCGCCGGGATATTTTCCGGTTTTCCTAGCCAGGCCTGCAGTGCGGGTTGTTGCAGGGCGCGGCCGTAGGATATGCTCAGTTTCCAGGGACCATCGGGCGCTTGCTGGTTTATGGCATTGAGATTAATCGTCGATTCTTCCGGCCCCATTCCACCGGAGAGAAAGTTTATGCTTGGCATTGCAGTAGGTACGGTGCGACGTAATACTTTGAGCGTGGCTTCAGCCACTTCCTCAGGTTCCGCACGGCGGTTGTCTTTGCCCGGCAGCACCATGTTGGGTTTGAGTATCATCAGTTCGAGCGCTACATTATGTCGGTTCAAGGCATTGAACACGGCCTGTTGCACTGCTTCGGTGACCTCGGCATGGCGATCGATATCATGCTTGCCATCCATTAATACTTCCGGCTCAACTATCGGTACTATACCTTCTGCCTGACATACGGCAGCATAACGTGCCAGCATCTCAGCGTTGGCTTCGATGCCATGTTTGCTGGGCACATGTTTGTCTATGGCATAAACCTCACGCCACTTAGCGAAGCGCGCGCCCTGCTCTTTGTAGCCTCGCAGACGTTCGGCCAGTCCGTCCAGTCCCTGGGTAATCAGATCACCGGGAGACAATGCCAGCGGAATCTTGCCTTTGTCGACCTTGATACCGGGCACGATTTTTTGTGCCCAGGCAGCTTCGGCAATGCTTTTGCCTTCATCGGTTTTCTGATCAAGCGTCTCTTCGAACAGGATGGTGCCACTGATGTATTCACCCAGACCGGGGGTTGTCAGTAGCGTGCTGCGCCAGAGACGCCGGTCTCCTTCCGTGGACTCCACATTAATCGCATCGAAGCGTTTCGCGATGGTGGGCGCACTTTCATCGGCGGCGAGTATGCCGCGTCCTCTTTGCACCATGTCGTTGATGGTTGATTCCAGTTCACTCGAGTACTGCATACCGTTACCTTCTTGTTTATCTATCTGCTAGTCGATCTGTATACGATGAAAGCTTGTTTTATGACACTGTGGGCACGGCGGAATATGACCGGCTTTGTGAAAATGCAGTTTCTCGCCGCACTCATCACAGATCAATGTACCGAGGCCGGCAATTTCGCCTGTGTGATATTCATATGGCTCATGCGCGTTCTCTTTCATCCTCAACAGCGCGAGCGTGGTTTTGTCTGCCGTATCCAGCATGGCCTGAATAAATTCACTTTTGATCAGTGATGTTTCAAAACCAAGCCAGTCTTTTAGTGAATAGTCAGTTTCAGATACATAGTTAATCACATCATCAAAATCACGTCGCAACCAGGTGGCAAGCTTCTCAGCATCCTCATCAGCGATGTCTTCGATCTTTACAACTTTCTCTCTGGCCTCTTCGATCAGTTCATGAACCAGTGACCCGCTCTTCTCTTTCGCTTTGTGTATGTTCTCAGCAACGTGCTCGTACATGGTTTCATAAACCTCACTTAAGACGCCCATCGGGTCTGTGTGTTTATTATCGGACATGTTCCTCTCC
>JADFWF010000123.1 GCA_015222965.1 Pseudomonadota bacterium
AGGGTGTGCCCGAACATGGATGAGGGACTGTTCAGGTGGTAGGCCGGAAAGATCATACTGACGCTGTCAGCGTGTGTCAGCTGCCGCCATTCGTGATATTCACTGCATTTTACAGCGGGTAGTGAGGTCTTATCGATATCGAGCCTGCCTTCTAACCATTCACTCCTGGCGATGTAACGGCACTGCGTCTGCTGGTTGTCATCCTCCGTAGCAATATACAGGTTTTTAATGGTTTCTATTAATTCACTTTGTGGATTGGTTTTGCCATCGTCGGCATAAAAAAAACGATCATCGTCAACCTGGCTGAGGTAAGCGCTGAATTCTTTGTTGTAATGTAACAGGTTCAGCCACTCAGTATCCTGCCATAGAGATATCTCCCTGGCTTTGTTGATAAGCTGCTCGATGGTTTCATTGCTACCGGTCCTGGTGTCAGCCAGAACGTTTAACGGCAACAACAGGAAAAAGCAGAGTAAGCTTGTATATTTAAGGTGTGAGTAAAGAGTCTGGAACATGGGGTAGCTGGAGAAATAGGCCGGAAACTGGCCTGGAAATTAACCTGAAAATAGCTGGAGATAAAACATAAAAAAACCCTGTATCCCGGTTGTTTAACCTGGGATGCAGGGTTTTTTATAGGTGCTTAATGTATTAAGCGACGTATTTAGCTAATGTTGAATCAGCTTTCATGATTTCTTCGATAGAAGCCATCATGTCATCTGCAGTTACATCTTCGCTAGGGAAGAGCGTTGCAAAGTTTTCGTGCATGACTTTAGCGAAAGTTTCACGATCCTGTTTTTCTACACCGTAGATAACAGCAACGGTATCAATAGCATCACCTTCACCGCGAGCAACATCTTCAGAGAACTCACCCATGATAGAGCTGACCATTGATGCGCCACCGTAAGTCAGTGTGCCAGATGTAGAACAACCGTTTGTACCAGTGGTCATACCGAAAGTATTGTTACCTGAAGTACCATTTGTGATTGATGCGATGATATGTGAGCCAAGACCTGACTGGCCTTCGAATAACAAGTTACCCCAACCACAGTTAGGGCCACCCGGGGCTTCAGCCATTGCTACTGATGATGCGCTTAGTAGTGCTAAGCCTGCAATTATTTTTTTCATTCTTAAAACTCCAGTTTTTATTGCTTGTCTTTATAAAGAGCCAAGATAATAAGCGATAAACAGGGCAGTTTGCAAGCATAAAATAGGCGGTTTTTGAGGTGAATTTGACTGGATGTGCCGTTTTTTTCGGATTTTATGTCATATAGACACACCGGGCCCTTGCGACTGTGAATTACTTATCGAAAAGATGTATGTTTTTACCTGCAAGCCGGATATCGTGCAACAGATGGGGTGACCTGTAACCATTCCAGTTTAATCACCCAACGTATTTAAGGTTTTGAAACTCCGCCTGGTATGGTAGCGGATTGCCGGCCTGTTTTTGTCCTCAGGGGAGAGTCTTTCTGTCGCCATGTACATAAAATATGTTATTTTCTACATCCTGTTTTATAACACCTGTGTTAAATATGATATCCCGATTATGTATCCTGATCGCGCTGTTTTTTCTATCAGCATGCAGCAGTTTTCTATTCGTACCGATAAAGCCGCTGCCGATAACACCTGATGGCGCCGAGCTGATCTATGAAGACCAGTTTATCGAAACGGATGATGGTCTGCAGTTACATGGCTGGAAGATCTTTGCTGATACCAGTAAAAGGGATGGTAAAAAAATCGGTAATCTGCTGTTCTTTCATGGCAATGGCGATAATGTCAGTACCCAGTTGCCGAATACCTTCTGGCTGGCGAAAGAGGGGTATGAACTCTATGTCTATGACTACCGCGGTTACGGGCAGTCACAGGGTGAGCCCGAGCTTGATGCAACCATCCTCGATATGGAGCTTATGATCAAACATTCCGTCGAACAGTTAGCTGAGGATGAGAAGCTGATCGTGATGGGGCATAGTCTCGGTGGCAGTATGGCGACCTATGTTGTCGCGCACAGTGCATACAGGAGCAGGATACAGGCATTGATAACCGTCGAAGCTTTCAGTGACTATCACGACGTTACTCAGGATGTGCTTTCAAAGAGCTGGCTGTTCTGGCTGTTCCAGTGGCCGTTATCCTTTACCGTCAGCAACGCCTACAGCCCGGTAGAGGCTATCGGGCTGGTATCACCGATACCTGTCTGTATCATCCATAGTGAAAATGATGAGATGATACCGATGTATCACGCAGACAGGTTATTTGCTGCGGCCAGAGAGCCGAAGGTGTTTAAACAGATCGACAGCAACCACAGCAATATCTTGCTCAGCAGGGATAACCGGCAGGTGTTGTTTGATTATCTCAAGACTTTGAGGAAGAAGTAGTTATATGTTGTAAGTTGTATGTTCGTTTTTCACATATAACCTACAACATAAAACGTTGTTTATTCAGTGGCGATTTTGGCAAACTTGGCCAGCGCATTCGTTACTTTCTGTACCGCTGCATCACAGTTTTTAAGGTTGTGGCGTTTCGCCATATAGGCTGGATCATTATAAGCCAGCCATACCTGACCCTTTACATCCTTATAGACCAGTGCTTTTTGCGGCAGATCCAGAGCAGCGGTCTGCGAACACTGCATCAGCGGTGTGCCTACTTTCGGGTTCCCGAAGATCAGCAGTTCGGTGGAGCGAAGCTGTAGACCTACTTTGTCAGCACCGGCAGTATGATCTACCCGTTTAAAGATGGTCATGCCTTTTTTTCTCAGTATGGCTTCCAGTTTGTTGATGGTTGCCGAAACACCGTGAGTACTTTTTATCTTTATGATGCCGTTAGCCTCGCTGGCATGAATGCCGGTGCTGGAAAGGCAGAACAATATGATGATGCTTGAAATGATCTGTGATGTTTTATTGTGCATGTTGGTTGCTTCCTGTTTGTCATTATTAAGAATATACATCGTATGAAGATTACGCAAACAAATGCGCAAACAAAAAAAGAGGGGTTCTTTCGAACCCCTCAATGCGTGTATCACATAGCATGATGATTGACGCAGGATGTATAACGATTCGTTACAATCCATAGGTGAACTTAGAAGACGTGGGTCAGCTGTATTGCGTAACGCTGACTAACACCGTCGAGGTTAGCGTTTGGTCCTGCACCGCTATCCCAGTCGACCGCTTCAAAGGTGCGATCTGAAACTTCCATATTGATACGGGTTTTCTTATTGATATGATATTGCGCACCCAGGGTGATAGTCTGGAAGTTCATCTCGAAGGTTTTTCCAGCAACTGCTGGAGGAGCACCTGCAGGGAATGGAGTGTCATCGGTCAGACGGTTATAGATATCATAGCGCAGGTCGATTTCCCATTTGGAGTTGGGGATATACCAGCCGCCTTCCAGGTAATAACCATTGGCTTTTCCTTCTTCACCGTTGCCGCCAGCGACAGCCGGATTAATATCAAAAGTAGCCTTATCTTGACCGACAAAGATCATGCCTTTACCCTGCATGTATTCTGCTGATACACGGAATGGTTTCTGCAGGTATTTAAAGCCTAGACCGCTACGGTCACGGTCATAGGATTCAGGGTTGTAGGTGGTATCATTTGTCGTGTCTAACAGGCGTTTACCGGACTGGCCCCAGGCAAACATTTTCAGGCCCTGACGTCGGCCGCCTTTGCCACCGAAAACAAGTTCAGATGACCAGTACAGGTAAGTATCGTAATGACCGTCGCCATTACCGAAGTTCAGGCCGTTACCGTTACCGTACATGACCGCGTAGCTGTGTTCCCAGTTATCGACTTTGAAAGTATCAAACACCTGGATACCCGTGTCACGGAATGCGCCGACAGAGCTGTCGAAAGCGCCAATGCCCGTTGGTGAAGGCAGGCCTATCGGTGCATTGTTTATGGCAGCGTCATAGGAGCCGTTGCTGTTTGGGAAACGTTCCAGTAACAACTGGTTGGTTACCGTGGTGAAGTTGATGTAATCGAATACATGGATCGCCTGCAGGCCTTCTTCAGCCCCCGGAGTCTTGAATAAACCGGCGCGGACTCTGGCACCCGGGATATGATTCAAGGTGATGCTGGCATCGGTTATACGAACATTGCGGTCACCCGGTGCAGTGATACCGTTGTTGCCGAATTCAGCCAGGAAGAAATAGTTGACCTTGTTGTCTAACGGAAAACCTGTGCCGCGTACACCGATACGGGCGCGATTAACGTTAAATGCAGACTGTGAATTCAGGTTTGGCCCTATCAGCTTGGGTGGTATATAACCGTCGCCACTGTTCGCGCTGCTCCGGTCATTTTGATATTGAACTTGAACGAAACCCCATAATTTTGCACGTGCCGACTGACCGTCTTTTTCTGTGCCCTGCAGCATCAACCAGTTGGCTGCCTGTGCTGCTGATGCGCAGGTCAACAGACCCACGCCGATAGCTTTAACTAAAAGTTTTTTCTTGTGATTCATTATTCATCCTCCCGAAAGGAAATAATATATTTATTAGGTACGATTTATATTTTTTTATTGGTTATTTTCTTAGGGTTTTATTAACTTATAACCCTTGTTTTCCAGGTCGATAATACGTACCACTCCGGCAGAGACGGGTACCGCACTACTATGTAACTCTGGCGCATGACCTAATTTCTTCGTCATGGCTTTGATGGTGTTCTTACAGGCAGCGAACTTGACGCCACTTGATGCCAGACCATTGATGCGGCCGCTGTTTACGTTTTCCTCGAAGAGCAAGCGTAGACCAGGGCCAAAAGCAACGATCTCAACTTCGACTTTGTCCTGACCGTAAAACTTGACAAGATTTGATGCTACATTGAGTACCAGGGTCTGCTTGAAAGGATTAGGGTCACTGATCTGTAATACGATTTTTTCTTCGGCGAAGTCGCCTGCTTGTACTTGATAACTCAGACTTGCTGCTATCAGGAGTAAAAACATTGATATCAGTTTTTTCATAGATGTCTCCAGGTTTGTTTTTCCAGATTTTTTCTCTGGCTAGTTTTTATTAAGGCTATAATTTACATGTACGATAATAAGACGGCACAGTCAGATAAATATTCATACTTTTTTTAGGAAAGTTTATATTCACTCTCAATGCACCGCCCTTGTTGTCGTATCGACCACGGAAGATAATCTATGTTTACGGTTTAACGTATGAGTAACCCATCTGCTGTAATCTCGCTACTTCAGCAACACCGCTTGGAACGATATCGTTTTTATCAACATTATAAAGATCGGTATCTACGTTAACCTTGCGGCCGCGAACCGTATTGGCACAGACGTTAAAGTCGATGCCCTGGCTCTTCAGGTTGTCAATTTTGGCTGTCATCGTGTCATTAGCATTAGCCTGTTTGAACTTTTTCAGTTTTGCCAGTGCATCAGGTTCCAGCAATAAGGAGAGGCCGTGGCCGTGTAGAACAACTTTCAGATCCAGGTTTTCAGCACCCACAGCATTGATGTGATTCTGGATGTTTCGTAGTGCTCCTGTCTGCTTTTTAGGATTGTCGTAATTGATATGGTAGACAACCTTCTGTTTCCCGTAACGTTCACCCGCATGTGTCGTCGCGGTAAATAACATGCAAAG
>JADFWF010000124.1 GCA_015222965.1 Pseudomonadota bacterium
GTTAATGGGTGAGAACTAAGTAAATTTAAGCTTGACCCGACAGTGGATGCCGGGAATCGACTGTCTGTAGTTGAGCCGAAGGCGACGTTTAAAAGATTAGAAACGGGTAGTCCGCGAAAGACGCGAAAAAAGCAAAAGAAACAAAATCTTATTTGCGGCTTTTTTTGCGTTCTTTGCGTTATTAGCGGACAAGCTTTTATCTTTTAAGGTCTGTTACTGGCCGTTAACAGACTTACACCATCAAGTAGATTCTACACATGCCATGCAACGTGTACTCGTCGGATCAGCGGCAAGACGTTGTGCAACGATCTCTTCGCCACAGACGAAACAGTCACCGTATTCCCCTGCTTCTATCCGACGCAGAGCGCCTTCGACCTTTAAGATTTGATGCTGCCGTCGCCTCTCCGATTCAAGCGCCATCTGTTGTGCCTGCATGGCATCCATACGAGAGATCCGGCCTACTCTGGTCTGATCCAGCACGACAGTTTTGCCGGCCTGTTTATGCTCTTCTTCCATTTCCTGCAACTCTGACTTTAGAGATATCAGTTGCTTCCTGAATCGTTCAATCGCCTTATCGTTCATGAACGTGATAAAAAATCAGTTTTCTAACAGCGGGTTATAGACCCAGACGGTGCGGTCAATGTCTTCATCAGCCAGAACGATAACCTGGCTCCACTGCCCCTGCTTATTTATCTCTAAAACTGTTTCACCTTTTAACAGCCCGGCGACAACTTTTGTCTCGGTAGAGGGTCCTTTTCGCGCGTTAAGTTTTTTGGCTTTAACATGTCGTTCGATGCCAAACAGGGATTCGCGGTTATGAATTATCGAATGCAGGCGCTCTCGCACAAAACGATCGTTCCTTACCATCATAGACTTTAAGATTGCAACAGCATCTTCATGGCCGGCGTCTGCTGCAATAAGGTAATAATCTATAGCTTCATTTGAATCTTTAGATACTTCACCCTCACCCAGGCTGTATAACATGCCGATAGAAAAACTGGCATCGCTATGGCCTTGCTCTGAAGCTTTTTCCCACCATTCCAGTGCCAGGCTGTCGTTAACGCGCAAGCCATAACCATTCATGTACATCCAGCCGATATTATATTGCGCATCGGCATCCCCATCATCAGCGAGCGGTCGCATGATGCAGTAGGCTTCAGCAAAATCGCCTGAGCGCATAGCATCGACCGCATCATCCAGATCATTTGCAACGGCATTATTAAAAACCGCGCCAAACGATATAGATAATAGTCCTGCAAAGATGTGCTTACTTATCATCCACTGGTTTTTTCAATCGTATTAATCGGATCACCAATATTACTATTAAAAAACTGTGCCAGAACAGATCAAATATGTCGATACCTTTGGTCAGCTCACCATTGATTAACATGCGTGACTTTTCCAGCAGGTGCGGTTCAGGCACAAACGGTGCAAAAGCCATAACAATTGCGATCATCGCAAGCATACCTAATGGAATACGGTCTATAAACTTGAGCAGATCATTCATGAACACATCATTCCTCATCAAAATAATTCTGTAAGAAATCATCAAAGCTTATGTTGTCATCAGCTTCTATCCGCTGTTGTTTCTCTAATGATTCTTTGGCAGCATCTTCAAAAAATTGTATCTTATTCTCAGACAGGGCGTGCGTCTTATAATAATGGTAATGATGTTTGGACATGCGCTGTGCATGATGGAAAAATCCTTCATCGTTTTCCCTCATCTCAGCCAACATTCTTGCCGATGGTGTCAGTTCCGGATCAAACACGCTGGCGATCTGTGACCTGACACTGGAAAAATAATTCTCACAGTAGTTCGCTCTGTCGAGCATACTCGCTACAGGTTTCATCATGTTACACAATTCGCTCGCCCAGTTCTGAAGACTTATTTTCTCCTCACCTCGTCGCAGCTCCAGACCTGGCTGCCTGCCTTTATGAGCGACCAGCACCAGGTTTTCATCGATGGCATCGATCTCGCTTTTACTCAGTACAGGACTTTCTTCTAACAGGCAGAACAGCATCAATACTTCGAGAAAATGCAGCTGGTCAGAATTAATACCGTGCGGATCAAACGCATTGACATCAACTGAGCGCAACTCGACGTAGGCAACACCTCTTTTCTTCAGAGCGGTAGAAGGTTTCTCGTTGCCCTGCAAAATCTGTTTTGGCCTGACCGTACTGTAGTATTCATTTTCGATCTGCAGGATGTTGGCATTAAGCTGCTGGTATTCACCTTCTACTTTCACACCGATTTCTTCATACCCTGAATATGGCGTATTGATAGCGCATTGCAGGCTCTCTGCATAAGCGTCGAGTGAATCGTAACAGGCTTTTATGCCAGCAAGATCTTCCTTATTGTTCTGATAACCGATATCACCTAACCGTAACGAAGTCGCATGAGGCTCGTAATAAGTATTGCTGTTAAATTCCTGCA
>JADFWF010000125.1 GCA_015222965.1 Pseudomonadota bacterium
CTCAAGCAACCTACCCGGGAACAGCGCGGACCACGCATTATGTTCCCCTATTTGGTCTTGCTCCGAGTGGGGTTTACCATGCCGCAAACGGTTACCCGTTGCGCGGTGCGCTCTTACCGCACCATTTCACCCTTACCGACCCTGCATACACAGAGCAGGCGGTTTATTTTCTGCTGCACTTTCCGTAGGCTTGCACCCCCCAGGCGTTACCTGGCACTCTGTCCTGTGGAGCCCGGACTTTCCTCCCCAGACCGATGTCTGGCGCGATTGCCTGGCCAACTCCCAGGCTGATTTTACACCATTATCAGTATCGGCATATAGAAATAAGGAAGACTGCCTGAAACCGACGAGAGATATCGGCGATTCCAGCATGAGTTACAGCAAACAATCAGGCGTAGATATGTAAGTATTTACTCTCACCTTCGAATATCGATGGCTAACTAATTTTGAGATTAGAAAGTCGCCTGAGGTTTTCGTATGAAATATCCTTGCGAATAATCAATACCGATCTCTTTGACTTTATCCAGTATTTCCTGTGAATCGACATATTCAGCGATAGTTTCGATACCAAGCTGTCTGGCGAAATCGACAAGTGTTTTTGCGACAATTTCAGAGTTCCTGTCTGTAGCAATGTTTTGAATGATAGACCCATCAATTTTAAGGTAATCGACATTTAGATGAATCAGGTGTTTGAAATTAGAATAGCCCGTACCAAAGTCATCAATAGCGACCTGACAGCCCAGTGCTTTGATGTCCTGGATAAACGTTGAAACTTCAGAATAATTTTCGATCCCTTCACTTTCTGTCAGTTCTACG
The DNA here is from genome assembly GCA_015222965.1 of Pseudomonadota bacterium. Lineage (GTDB taxonomy): Bacteria > Pseudomonadota > Gammaproteobacteria > SZUA-229 > SZUA-229. The sequence continues at coordinate 817 of JADFWF010000125.1, forward strand.
ATGACCATTTTTGCTACCTTATATTCATCAAGCTTCGACTTGAAAAAATCAATCGTTGTCTCATCGCGAATATCATCGACCGTGAGGTTAATTGAAATGCTCGAACCATGGTCAACGATTGCCTGGAATGTTTTTTCGATCATGGCTTTAGTCAATAACGAATATTGCCGTGTACTTTTTGCAGCATCAAGAAAAAACGAAGGCGTAACTATCCTTCCATCCTCGTCCATCATCCTGACCAGGGCCTCATGCTTATCACTTTTTCCTGTCTTGTTATGAGAGATCAGCTGGAAATAAGGAAAGATACGACCCTTCAATAAAGCCGTATTGAGCTTTTGCGCCCAGATCAGGTTCTCATTATGCTGATCAGTAACTTCCTTAGTATCTCCAGCTAGAACATAATCCTTATTATTTTCTTTTGCACTCTGCAATGCTTGCTCTGCTCTGGGGACGAGGAATTCATGTTCATTTCTGCTTAGACCGGCTGTTAACGTAAGATTGATGTCGATACTGCCGATGTGATAACGATTATTCTGAATATCTTTTAACAGCGTCGTTATATATTTATCCGCCTCATCTTTCAGATGGCCCTGTTCCACAAGAATGGCAAACTGGTTGCCGCATAAACGATAAAACGAGTACTCACCATTGATATATTGATGAACTTTTTTAGCGAATACATGCAGTAACTTATCACCTATCTTTAAACCATAGAGATTATTAATCGACTTGAAATTATTTATATCGATGATGATCAGGCACGGGCGCGCGACTCTATTTATGTCGCTTAATAATTTGATCCGGTTGGGCAGCCCTGTCAGCGAATCAGTATATTGCTTCTTTAACTGAAGGTTTTTACGCCGCGTATGGAAGATGAAACCGACGATGATAACAACCAGTATCGACACGAACAGTAACAGCCATTTGGCTAGCTGCGGATATCGCTCAACGAATGGTGGCGGCAGGTTAATGATCTTTGCTTTGCTCAATAGAGGATCATCTATATCCAGCTCAAATCGTCTGACCTCTGGCCAACTCAAAACAAATTCACTTGAACGTTCACCGCTTATGGTCACCGGCTCGGTGCCGAGGATTATTCCACTTGCGATATTAGCAGCAGACTCTCCCTGCACCCGACCACTTGTAACATATCCGCCCAGCACACCCGGAAAAAGATAGGCATCTTCCATGACCAGGATCCTTTTCCCTGTACTAGTGATCTCTTTAATCGTGACTCCCAGATCAAGAAGCTCACCCTGATCATCATGAATGCGACCTACCGTGGTCAAGATAACCGTACTATCACCGATCGAGTCTAACTTTTCAATCAGATCATCAAGTCTAGAAAAACTCAGTTGACTGATCTTATATCCGTTATCTTCATAGCCGACCTTATCAACGATTTCTTTTATCGCTTTATCTGTCGTTCCGCCATCACCTAAAAAAATTATTTCAGAAGTGTTATCCGTAATGCTCTCGGCCAGAGAGATCGACGAGTAGATATCTTTATATTCAAATATTCCAGCTAAAGAATATCCGGGATTCTGCTTTTCTATATTCGCATTATTAATACCGGAATAAATAACCGGTATATTCCATTCTAATTTATTGCCTCTCGAATAAATAAAATTTAATGCGTTATCATCAGTGACATAGATAAGGTCCGGCCGATGACCGCCGTATTTTGCATTGATATAGTGCAGGAAGTTTTCCCTGTACTCTCCTGAAGGCGCAATCCGTTTTGTATCCAGGTATTCACTCGAAAAGTTAATGATATATTCAGGCAGCTTTTTAGCGAGTTGTTTTTTAAATGCCTCATACTGTGATGACGTCCACGGGTACTCCTGGTGATACGAGTGAATCGCGAGGACATCTAATTGATTGCGCGGATGCCCCGCGTAAACGGAGGCAATATGCAACAAAAAAACGATGAATGAGAAGGTGAAAACCCTGAAGGTTCTATACATATTTTAATGATGTCTATATAAACAGGATAAAACAGTGGCCCTGGAACTTTATAACTTTAGTATGAGTGTAGTAGAGAATAATCACCGACCGGGTAAAAAACCAGTGAATATCTGAATAATGATTTTATGGAAGACGTGAAAAATGCTGATAAGAACAGTCTTTTACTGAAAAAACACCGTGACTGGCAAATAAAAGGTCAACTAAAGATCAATAAAGGAGGTCGTGAACCGTAACCGGCGGGGTGGAACGCCTGCGAAGACGGCCGAAAAAACGGTTAAGTTTGTGATTACGCGGCAGAAAACCAAAACAGCATTTTCTCCGGCAATCGAGTCTGGCGCATGCATGCTTCAGATGTTCATTATCCGGATCAATTTTTATCCCGTGCTGGATAGCGTCGACTGCACGCTTACGGTTATCACAATGCCATTCGGCGCAGGCCAGATTCAGAAACACATCACCTTCGACCACTTCGTTACTGGCCGCATCCCTGCACAGCAGCAGACCGTTTTCATCTGCGGTTAACACCTGGGTCAGACCATAACAAGATTGCACGACGCTGTATTGGACATCTTGCTCATCGATCGAATCGAGTACCACCTTAAAGGCACGCACTGCGGCTTTATAATCCTGCGCCTTCAGTGCGTCCTTAGCATTTTGATAAGCCTGTGCATCCACCAAACCACCTCCACCCGATATTTTTTAATTCTGCGCATGCCACTTCTAAACACCCATGATTGCACATCGATTATCATCTCCGTAAGTGCAGAGCGTCTAAATAGAACAACATAATAATATAGTATCAGTTAGGCTACACCGTTCATCGATAATTTACCAGATATAGAGTTTTCCATGAGTTGGCTGCAGTTATCAATAAACACGACGAAAGAAAATGCTGTAATGGCTGAAGACACCCTGTTTACAGCAAGTGCCCAGACGGTCACGCTTACCGATGCAGCCGACCAGCCGATACTGGAGCCCGGCGTCAATGAAGTCCCGGTGTGGAACGAGGTCGTTATCACCGGCCTGTTCGATGACCCGTTCTGTGAAACCAGCGCACGGCAAGCCTTGCTCGAAAGCATAGAACAGGCACTGGAAGATATCGATCACAGTTGTCACACCGAGATACTGGAAGACCAGAACTGGACCCGTGCCTGGATGGATCACTTTCACGCCATGCAGTTCGGTGAACGCCTGTGGATATGTCCGTTGCATATCGACCCGCCGGAGCCAACCGCGGTAAACCTGCGCCTGGATCCGGGACTGGCTTTTGGCACCGGCACCCATCCGACAACATCCTTATGTTTGCGCTGGCTCGATCAAAATATCCCTGCTGAAAGTCAGGCAGAAATTTCCATACTGGATTATGGCTGCGGCTCCGGCATCCTGGCTATCGCAGCCTGTATGCTCGGCGCAGGGCACGCAGACGGTGTCGATATCGATCCACAGGCACTGACCGCCACACACGACAACGCGAAAGCCAATGCTGTCAATGACAGGATAGAAAGCTTCTTACCTGAAGATTATCAGCAACAACACACCAGGGCACAATACGATATCGTGGTCGCAAACATCCTCAGTGGCCCGCTGGCCGAACTGGCGCCGATGCTGGCCGGGCACACGAAGCAAAATGGCGATATCGTCTTATCCGGCATCCTGAAAGAACAGGCGCAGACAGTGATCGATACCTACAGTGAATTCTTTGAAATGGACAAACCCGAGTTTGAGGAAGAATGGGTGTTGTTACATGGTATAAAGAGATAACAACTATGCCCGCCATAGACAAAACCGCACCACTCCACCATTAACGACTTTTGATCTCAGCCTGACGAGAAAAAGCAGTAATAAGCTATTTTTCTTAACGTCTGCACACAAATGCGACGTTGGCCGTTATTCGTTGGCAGTTAAAAGCAAAAACAATTATTCTCGCAAAGGCGCAAAGACGCTAAGGAAAAGCTTTGATTGGTTGGTGTCATCCTGAGCGTAACGCAGTGGAGTCGAAGGATCTAGGTCTCTGCAGATATAATAAGATCCTTCGGCTACGCTATGCTTCGCTCAGGATGACACCAAATATTTTTGTTTGTATCTTTGCGTTCTCTGCGCCTTTGCGAAAATATATTTTTCTTTTTTCTTTTTTCTTTTTTCGCGTCTTTTGCGTTATTCGCGGACTGATGTTTTTGTTTTTTTAGATGTCTCTTTCTAGCCGTTAGCAGACATTGAATAAC
>JADFWF010000126.1 GCA_015222965.1 Pseudomonadota bacterium
ACCGCATAATAAACCCGTTTAATGCATGTACGCATCATGGAGCGCACACCTACATTACGTGAGTGATGAATATCTGCCTGTCTAGCGCGTTTCTTTGATGATGCTGAGTTTGCCAATGTTCTAAACCGTCTGGATAAAAAGAGCGCGTAGATTGCCGGTTTTCCAGGCGCTTGTCAATATAAATCAGCGAAAAATCAGCGCGAAATCGCTAAAAACAGCGCAAATCATGGGTTTAGAAAATAGTCGGCAACAGGTAAACTTTCGACCTTAATAAATTGGGAGATTCCCCTGAGCACAAAACTACTGCGATCCACCTTTACCGTAGGCGGAATGACACTGCTATCGAGGATTTTCGGTTTGTTACGCGACATTACGCTGGCCACCCTTTTTGGTGCTTCCGGTGGTACCGATGCCTTCCTGGTGGCCTTTAAAATCCCTAATTTCATGCGCCGCCTGTTTGGTGAAGGCGCATTTTCACTGGCATTTGTCCCGGTTCTTTCTGAATATAAGGAAAAATATGATAAAGCCGTGCTAAAAGATCTCGTCGACCATGTTGCCGGCTCACTTGGTGGCTTTCTTTTATTACTGTCAGTACTCGGTATGGTATTTGCTCCAGCAGTGGTCTATATATTTGCACCGGGCTTTACCGGTAATGAGGGGCAGCTTGAACTAACTGCAAATTTATTGCGCGTAACCTTCCCCTACATCTTTTTTATTGCGCTGGTCGCCTTCGCCGGCGGCATTTTAAACAGTTTTCACCAGTTTGCCGTGCCTGCTTTTACCCCGGTACTGTTAAATATCTGCCTGATAGCCTCAGCATTTTTCCTTGCCCCTCACTTCGAAGAACCGCTTATGGCTCTGGCCTGGGGCGTGGCTATTGCCGGTGTAACGCAGTTGCTGATTCAATTTCCCTTTTTAATAAAATTAGGATTAATGCCGCTGCCTAAATTTAAACGAGGCCATGAAGGTGTTAAAAAAATAATCAAACTGATGATTCCAGCGATTTTCGGCTCTTCTGTAGCACAAATAAATCTACTGCTGGATACCATCATCGCCTCATTTTTAACCGTCGGCAGCATCACCTGGTTATATTACTCTGACCGTTTACTGGAATTCCCTCTAGGCGTATTGGGAATCGCTATCGCCACAGTAATATTACCAACACTATCTCAACAACATGCGCGCGCATCCGCAGATCAGTTCAATCAAACACTTAACTGGGCATTACGCCTGGTCATATTAATTGCTATACCGGCAGGCGTTGGCCTGTTCATTCTTGCCAGTCCTATCCTGTCTTCGCTATTTGAATACGGGAAATTCACCACCAGCGACACTTATTTTGCCAGTTTGAGTTTAATGGCATACATGCTCGGTTTGCCCGCGATGATCATCATCAAAATTCTGGCACCCGGTTATTACGCCCGGCAGGACACCCGCACGCCGGTAAAAATTGGCATTATTGCCATGGTGTGCAACATGTTTATGAATATTGCGTTCGTGGTCCCCATGGTGATGCTGGACTATGAAGCACCGCATATCGGCCTGGCACTGGCAACCAGCCTTTCTGCTTATATCAATGCCTTCCTGCTGTATAGCGGCTTACGTAAAACCGGCATTTTTCATCCGCAGGATGGCTGGCCGGCATGGATTTTCAGGATCGTTATTGCCAGCACGGCCATGGCGGCCGTTGTGATCTGGCTTAATCCCGACGCCACACAATGGAGCCAGTGGCAGATAATGGAACGACTAACGAAGCTTGCCATTATCATTATTGCTGGCGTACTCAGCTATCTTGCCCTGCTCTGGTTACAGGGATTACGTCCGGCGCAACTTAAAAAATCACCGTAGGGCGGGCATTGCCCGCCAGATACATCCAGTACCACCACTGAAACGGTGGGCAGTGCCCGTCCTACTCCAAACCAGACTGTAAGCGCTTCGTTCCTCATCATGGCAGAAACTGGTAGGATATAGCGCTTTAAAAAGTCTTAAACCCTTAAAAACATGCAAGTTATCCGCGGCCTGCACAACTGCCGAAAAAAACATCAAAATGGCGTTCTCACCATCGGCAATTTCGATGGCCTGCACCCGGGCCATCAGAAAATATTTGAGCAGCTTCATGCCGAAGCCAAACTGCTTGATACACACGGCTACCTGATGACCTTTGAACCCTTACCGCAAGAATACTTTGCCAAAGGCAACACAGCGGGGCGTCTGATGAACCGGGTTGAGAAAATGCGGCTGTTAAACAGCTTCAACCCATCGATACGCCCGGATTACCTGCTGTTTTTAAACTTCAACCAGGCGCTGGCCAGCATGAGCGCTGGCGAATTTATAGAAAAAATCCTGATTAAAAGACTGAAAATAAAAGCCGTTATCGTGGGCGATGACTTTCGTTTCGGCTGTGATCGCAAGGGTGACTTTTCATTGCTGCAGTCATATGGAAAAAAGTATCAGTTTTCTGTCATCAGCATTGCCTCGCACCTCATTGAAAAACAGCGTGTCAGCAGCACCCTGATCCGGGATGC
>JADFWF010000127.1 GCA_015222965.1 Pseudomonadota bacterium
CATCGTTTCAGTTGTGGTGATGGATTTTATTATCTATCTGCAACATGTTTTGGTGCATGCGATTCCTGTTCTCTGGCGACTGCATCGAGTGCATCATGCCGACCCGGATTTTGATGTCACCACTGGCGCACGTTTTCATCCCATCGAAATTGTTTTATCCATGTTAATTAAATTTGCCACGATCATTCTGCTCGGGCCGCCGGTAGTTGCCGTGGTGATTTTTGAAGTGATATTAAATGCCACTGCCATGTTTAACCACAGTAATGTTCGTTTAAATCTAGTGCTTGATAAATGGTTACGTTTACTTTTAGTGACACCTGATATGCACCGCGTACACCATTCAGTAGAGGACGATGAAACCAACAGTAATTTCGGTTTCAGTCTACCGTGGTGGGACCGTCTGTTTGGTACCTATCGTGATCAACCACGCGGCGGCCACGAAAACATGATCATAGGTATTCATACTTACAACGATCCGAAACAGGTTTCATGGCTACACGGTATGTTGTGGTTGCCATTTATCGGCAGAATAAACAGCTATGCAATTAACCGTCGTAGCTGGGATTCAGAGAGTGATAACAATGAACAATAATCGCCTTATCCGTATCCTGTTAGTACTTGGTTTAATCGTTGGTGTATCGGTTGCTATTGTCTATCGCGATCATTTCGATTCAGTCGCACTTGAAGCCTGGATTAATGATGCGGGTGTGCTAGCGCCGATGGTGTTTATTTTAATATACGCACTGGCTACGGTTTTATTTTTACCTGGTTCAGTAATAACACTTGCCGGTGGCGCCCTGTTTGGTCCTGTAGCAGGGACTTTTTTAAATTTGATCGGCGCAACCCTGGGTGCAGCGCTGGCCTTTTTAATATCACGATACCTCGCCTCAGAATGGATTGCAGACAAAGCAGGTGGCAAGGTCAAACAGCTAATTCACGGCGTCGAAGGTGAAGGCTGGCGTTTTGTTGCCTTTGTCAGGCTGGTGCCACTGTTCCCGTTTAACCTGCTCAATTACGCACTCGGTTTGACGAAGATTCGGTTCATGCATTATCTGATTGCGAGCTATGTATTTATGCTACCGGGTGCTATTGCTTATACCTACCTGGGATATGCAGGACGAGAAGCTATCGGCGGTGGTGAAGGGTTGATCCAGAAGGTGCTTATTGCATTTGCATTGCTTGCCGTGGTGGCTTTCCTGCCACGTATCATCGCTAACATACGCCGCGGACCAACAATTGATATAGCTGAACTAAAAAGACGTATAGATAACAATGATACTTTGGTCCTCGACGTGCGCACGGCTGAAGACTTTGTTGGTGAACAGGGACACATTGATTCAGCGGTCAATATTGCTGTCGAAAAACTGCCGGACCGTATGAATGAATTAACTGAATACATCGAGCGCCCTGTTGCGATTATATGCAGGACGGATAAACGTTCAGCAAAAGCAGCTTTGCTGCTCACTGAACAGGGGTTTCACGATATACGTGTGGTGCGAGGTGGAATGACCATGTGGATCGAGGCCAACTTGCCGGTTATTCACTAATACCCTGATCTCAATGACAGATAGTCTGTCAGGAGGATGTTATGAATAAAGACAAACTCTTTGCTGATATTTATGTACACCTTCATGCGGACAGTTTGTCCGACGACAGGGGTAAAGTTGAGAAGGAGCTTCGTGATTCCAGAGGTGTCTTTACCGTTCACTTTGATGCAGATAAATATCGTAATGCCATGTTTGTGTCGTATAACCCGAATTCGGTTTCAGCAGATGTATTGCTTGAGATCATAAGGAAAAATTACCTAACAGCAGTGAGGGTAGCCAGTATGCTAATGATGGTGAGAAGTAAATAAACGAGCGACTGCTTGAGTTAACAATTAACTGTGGAGATAAGACATGAAAAATATCCTGATAATTCTCAATGATCCGCCTTATGGTACTGAGCGCAACTATAACGGACTACGACTTGCAAAAGCCTTAAGCAATGAAGACTCTCACGTTATCGTGTTTCTATTGGCTGATGCCGTAGCCTGCGCTAAACGTGGCCAGAAAGTGCCTCAGGGCTTTTACAATATGGAGCTGATGCTCAAATCCATCATTCGTAATGGTGAGGTCCTGGCTTGCGGTACCTGTATGGATGCGCGTGGCCTTACTGATGATGACATTCTGCAAGGTGCCGAACGCAGCACAATGCCAGTGCTTTCAGCACATACGTTGAGCGCCGATAAGGTGCTTGTTTTTTAACAAGTAAAAATGAAAAGGTGTTTTTGTGAGAGAAGAAAACTTGTCTTTACGTGCCAAATACAATGTCACCGCCATGTTTTATGACATACTGGATTATCCATGGGAGCGGATTTACAGAGAATGGCGGCCACTGTTATTGGGTGATTTGCGTGGTAAGGTACTGGAAGCAGGGGTAGGAACAGGAAGAAATTTCCAGCATTATCATCAGAGCATTGAATTAACGGGCGTCGATCTAAGTGATGTTATGTTGAGAAAAGCCGCTAAGAAGGCAAAGAAAGCTAACTGTAAGATAGAGCTTCTACATGACGATGCCAGCGTTATGCATCTGGTCGAATCGAATCAATATGACTGGATAATATCCACTTTTCTTTGTTGCGTTATGCCAGATGAATTCCAGCCTATGGCATTGGAGCAGTTTGGCCGTGTTCTGAAACC
>JADFWF010000015.1 GCA_015222965.1 Pseudomonadota bacterium
ATGGGTGTCGCATTGCAGCTCGGACTGGAAACCGCCAGCCTGGTGGTGCCGGTGGCCATCGCTGCCTCCATGGCCTTCATGCTGCTCGTCGCAACCCCGCCCAACGCGCTGGTGCATGCCAGTAGTGAAGTCACTCAGCGAGATATGATACACACCGGATTTCGCCTTAATCTGGCTGCTATAGCCGTCATAACTCTGTTGTTTGCTTTTGGTGTGGCAGGGTGATTTTATGGTTGCTTCAGTGGTCTATAAACAGATCGAAAAAAACGATGTTATGAAGTTAAATATTCGACTTTTAGTGAACTGTATTTGCTGTTAGTTTTAGCTTGAAAAAAAGATATTTGCGAGAATTAAGGAGAACGATATGAAAAGATTTAAAAATATTCTTCTACTGCTGGATCCTGAAGTGAAGGTATCAGCAGCACTGGACAAGGCTGTTTCTTTAGCCACTCGAAATGGAGCGCGAATCACCCTGTTTTCGGTATTGAAACCACCTTCGGGATTACTCGGTTATAGTGAGTCTGTTGCTCAATCTCAATTAACTTCGGCTATCACCGAGCGCAGAGAGTGGTTACGTGGTCTTACATTATCCCTGGCGCATGATAACATTGAGCTGGAGATCGAAGTGGTAGAGGGGATACCCTTTCTGGAAATTATCCGCCGGGTACTGCGCGAACAGCACGACCTGGTAATCACTACAGCAGAACAGAAAAAAGGCATTAGGGAACGTCTGTTCGGAACCACTTCGATGCATCTGATTAGAAAATGCCCCTGTCCGGTTTGGGTGGTTAAACGGGCGCAGACAAAACCATTTAGCCGAATTCTGGCCGCTGTTGATCCTTCTGTTTATGACCCGCAACGGGATTCTCTGAATCCGCTGATCCTGCAACTTGCCAGCAGTATGGCTCGCACCGAAGCAGCAGAGTTACATGTCGTTCATGTGTGGCATTTGTTCGGTGAAGATTATGTGCGCAACCGCGATATGATCAAAACCGTTGAGTCTGCAAAACTTATTGAAAAAGATCAGCATAAAAAGTACTTCGATACCCTTTTGGGCAATAGCAATATCACCGATTTAAAACCTCATTTGCACCTGCTAGAAGGCGAACCCGATGAGCGTATACCGGATCTGGCGATGGAGCAGGGTATCGACCTGTTGGTGATGGGTTCGGTATGTCGTAGCGGCGTCGCCGGATTTCTGATCGGCAACACCGCCGAAGAAGTGCTCAATCAGGTGGATTGTTCAGTATTAACGTTAAAGCCGGATGGTTTTGTGACACCGGTGACCTTGGAATGAGGTATAAATAAGGAAAACGGAATTATGATGCCTGTATTTAACGATGTTTTTACTGAAATAGCAGTGTTACTGTTAATTGCCGCCATTATTGGGGGCATTGCAGTTCGCCTAAGACAACCACTTATTGTTGCCTTCATTGCCGTCGGTATTCTGGTAGGTCCCTCGGTACTCGGTTGGGTATCGGCAAATGATCAGGTTGATTTACTGGCTAAGCTGGGTATTGCACTGTTGTTATTCGTGGTGGGGCTGAAACTGGATCTGCACATTATTCGCACCATGGGACCTGTGGCTTTGGCCACCGGCCTGGGGCAGGTTGTTTTCACCTCTGTGGTCGGCTACTTTATTGCCATTGCATTGGGTATGACTTCTGTCACCGCGCTCTACGTAGCGGTCGCTTTAACCTTCTCCAGCACCATCATCATTGTTAAATTATTGTCCGACAAACGCGAGGTAGATGCGTTACACGGGCGCATAGCTATCGGCTTTCTCATTATTCAGGATATTGTAGTGGTGTTGGTGATGATCGGCCTGACTGCTTTGGGTGAGGCTGGTGATACCGACAGTCTCGGACAGGAGGCCATTACAGTCCTGATCAAGGGTGGACTTTTCATTGCTGCCGTCGGCTTGTTGATGCGTTTTGTATTGACTCCGTTACTTCAACAGTTGGCAAAATCTCCAGAGCTACTAGTGCTGTTTGCAATCGCATGGGCAGTAGCACTGGGTGCGGCGGGTGCCCATCTGGGCTTCAGTAAGGAAGTGGGTGCCTTTATTGCTGGTGTATCACTGGCATCAACGCCTTATCGCGAGGCCATCGGCTCTCGCCTGGTGAGCTTGCGGGATTTTTTGCTGTTATTTTTCTTTATTGATCTGGGTGCCGGGCTGGAACTGGCAACACTGGGTGCGCAAGTTGTGCCGGCCATATTTTTATCGCTGTTCGTACTCATTGGTAATCCGTTGATTGTGATGATTATTCTGGGTTTTATGGGTTATCGCAAACGTACTGGGTTTCTGGCCGGTCTGACGGTAGCTCAGATCAGTGAATTCTCGCTTATTCTGGGAGCATTAGGTTTGAGCCTGGGGCACATTAATGCCGACACCATGGGATTGATTACATTGGTGGGATTGATCACGATCAGTGCTTCCACCTATTTGATTCTGTACTCTCATCCCATCTACGAGTGGATATCTCCGTGGCTAGGTCTGTTCGAGCGAAAAAGAGCGTTTCGGGAAGAGACTGGTGATGTGACAACCGAAGAAAGTAACGTTGATATCATCGTTTTTGGTCTGGGACGCTTTGGCTCTGGCATTGCGAGGGAATTACAGCAACGTGGCCTCAGAGTTCTCGGAGTGGATTTCGATCCTGATCTAGTACACAAACAAGATGGTAATGGTTATAAGGTACATTATGGTGACGCCGAAGATCCTGAGTTTGTTGCAAGCTTGCCACTTGGGCAAACACCAGTGATTTTGAGCAGTGTGCGCGAACTATCAATTAATCTTGCCCTGCTGCATGGTTTG